>NZ_MULM01000057.1:0-11086 GCF_002029345.1 Pseudomonas sp. VI4.1 | reverse complement strand
CCGGCACCGGTAGTGACCGCGCCGGTGGCGCCGACCGTTCCGGCGCCAGTCGCGGCGGCTGCGGTGGCCGGCCAGGGCCAGGTTCAACTGCGTTACACCGCCGATTGCTGGACGCAAGTCACCGACGGTACCGGCAAGGTGCTGTTGAGTGGTCTCAAGCGCAAAGGCGAAAACGTTTCCGTCAGTGGCAAGCCGCCGTTCACCGTGCGCCTGGGCTATGCCCGTGGCGCGCAGGTCAGTTACAACGGGCAGGTGGTTGATGCCGCTCCGTTCACCAGTGGCGAGACTGCTCGCCTGAAGTTGGGTCAATAAGTCATGCACGGCGAATCTCCAATCAAACGTCGCGAATCCCGCAAGATCTGGGTCGGTAACGTGCCTGTGGGCGGCGATGCACCTATCGCTGTGCAGAGCATGACCAACAGCGACACCAATGACGTGGCCGCCACCGTGGCCCAGATCAACCGCCTGGAAGCCGCCGGCGTCGATATCGTGCGGATTTCCGTACCGGATATGGACGCCGCCGAAGCGTTCGGCAAGATCAAGCAGCTGGTCAAGGTGCCCTTGGTGGCCGACATCCACTTCGACTACAAGATCGCGCTGCGCGTCGCCGAACTGGGCGTTGACTGCCTGCGGATCAACCCGGGCAACATCGGTCGCGAAGACCGGGTGCGCGCCGTGGTCAATGCGGCCCGTGATCGCGGGATTCCGATCCGGATCGGCGTCAACGCCGGCTCCCTGGAAAAAGACCTGCAAAAGAAATACGGCGAGCCGACCCCGGCCGCGCTGGTCGAGTCTGCGTTGCGCCACGTCGAGCACCTCGAGCGCCTGAATTTCCAGGACTTCAAGGTCAGCGTGAAAGCCTCCGACGTGTTCATGGCCGTGGCTGCCTACCGCTTGCTGGCCAAGGAAATCGTCCAGCCGCTGCACCTGGGCATCACCGAAGCCGGTGGTTTGCGTTCAGGCACGGTGAAATCCGCCGTGGGCCTCGGTATGCTGCTCGCCGAAGGGATTGGCGATACTATCCGCATCTCGTTGGCGGCCGACCCGGTCGAGGAAGTGAAAGTCGGCTACGACATTCTCAAATCCCTGCACCTGCGTTCCCGTGGCATCAACTTCATCGCCTGCCCGAGTTGCTCGCGGCAGAACTTCGATGTGGTCAAGACCATGAACGAACTGGAAGGGCGCCTCGAAGACCTGCTGGTGCCGCTGGATGTCGCGGTCATCGGCTGTGTGGTCAACGGGCCGGGCGAAGCCAAGGAAGCCCATATCGGCTTGACCGGCGGCACGCCAAACCTGATTTACATCGACGGCAAGCCGTCGCAGAAACTGACGAATGACAATCTGGTGGATGAGCTGGAACGCTTGATCCGCCAGAAAGCGGCCGAAAAGGTCGAAGCCGACGCTGCTGTTATCGCGCGTGGCTAAGCCCGACTGAAGCGCTGAACGAATTTAAGGATTTAAAGTGAGCAAGTCCCTGCAAGCCATCCGTGGCATGAACGATATCCTGCCCGAACAGACGCCCCTGTGGCGTCATTTCGAGGGCACCGTCTCGCGTTTGCTGGATAACTACGGTTACAAGCAGATCCGCATGCCGATCGTCGAGTTCACCGAGCTGTTCAAGCGCTCCATCGGTGAAGTGACCGACATCGTCGAAAAAGAAATGTACACCTTCGACGACCGCAACGGCGACTCCCTGACCCTGCGCCCCGAAGGCACGGCGGCCTGCGTGCGCGCGGTGCTGGAACATGGCATCACCGGCGGTGGCCAGGTGCAGAAACTCTGGTACATCGGCCCGATGTTCCGCCACGAACGTCCGCAAAAAGGCCGTTATCGCCAGTTCCACCAGATCGGTTGCGAAGTATTCAATCTCGACGGTCCGGACATCGATGCCGAGCTGATCGTGCTGACCTGGCGCCTGTGGGGCGAGCTGGGCATCCGTGACGCGGTCAAGCTCGAGCTCAACAGCCTGGGCACCGCCGAGTCCCGCGGCCGTTATCGCGAAGCATTGGTCGAGTTCCTCTCGGCACACCTGGACAAGCTGGACGAAGACAGCCAACGCCGTCTGAAGACCAACCCGCTGCGGGTGCTGGACACCAAGAACGCCGACACCCAAGCGGTACTGGTGGACGCGCCGAAAATGGCCGACTACCTCGACGAAGAATCCCGCGTGCACTTCGAGGGCCTCAGGGCTCGCCTGGACGCCGCCGGCATTCCCTACGTGATCAACCCGAAGCTGGTGCGCGGGCTGGATTATTACAGCAAGACCGTTTTCGAATGGGTCACCGACAAGTTGGGCGCCCAGGGCACCGTGTGTGCCGGTGGTCGTTACGACGGCCTGGTCGAGCAGATGGGCGGCAAGCCGACCCCTGGCGTCGGTTTCGCCATGGGCATCGAGCGCCTGGTGTTGTTGCTTGAAACCCTGGAGCAGATCCCGGAAGAGATCTCCCGTCAGGTCGACGTCTACCTCTGTGCCTTCGGTGAAGAAGCCGAGCTGGCCGGCTTGGCCCTGGCCGAGCGGGTGCGTGACCAATTGCCCAACCTGCGCCTGCAAGTCAATGCCGGTGCCGGCAGCTTCAAAAGCCAGTTCAAGAAAGCCGACAAGAGCGGTGCGTTGTACGCGCTGATCCTCGGCGACGACGAAATGGCCCAGCAAGTGGTAGGTTTCAAACCCCTGCGTGGCCAGGGCGAACAACAAAGCGTTGCCTGGGATGCGCTTGCCGCACACCTGGCCACCTGCATCGTGCAGGGTTGAAGCTGTCAAACAGCCGATTTAGCGATTAAGGAGTATTGGGGTGTCGAGTACCGAAGACGAACAGCTGGCGGATTTGAAGGACTGGTGGACACGCAACGGTAAGCCCCTGGTGACTGGCGGCCTGTTGGCGCTGGTCATCGTGTTCGGCTGGCAGGCCTGGCAGAAGTATCAGAGCAATCAGTCGCAAGGCGCCTCGATTCTCTATCAGCAGTTGCTGGAAACCACGCTGACGCCAAGCGGCAAGCCTGATGCCGCCCGTGTTTCGGACCTGGCCGGCAAGCTCAACAGCGAATTCGGCGGCAGCGCCTACGCGCAGTACGGCAGCCTGTTCGTGGCGAAAGTCGCGGTCGACAGCGGCAAGCTGGATGACGCGGCCACCGAGCTCAAAGCCATCGTCGCCAAACCGGCGAACCCGGCACTGGGCGAAATCGCCCGTCAGCGCCTGGCTCAGGTACTGGCCGCGCAGGACAAGGCCGATGAAGCCCTGAAACTGCTCGAAGGCGATGCCGATACCGCTTTCCTGGCTACTCGCGAGGAACTCAAGGGCGACCTGCTGGTGCAGTTGGGTCGTGCCGACGAAGCGAATGCGGCGTATCAGAAAGCCAAGGCGGCACTGTCGGATGAAGCGGCAGTCGGCGGCCTACAAATCAAGCTGGACGACCTGGCCAAAGGGGATGCGTGACGTGATTCGTTGGAAACATGCAGCATTGCTGGCTCTGGCCGTACTGGCCGCGGGTTGCAGCAGCAACAGCAAGAAAGAACTGCCGCCGGCCGAGTTGACCGACTTCAAGGAAGAGGTGGTTCTGCAAAAGCAGTGGAGTCGTTCGATCGGTGACGGTCAGGGCGAAACCTACAACATGCTGGTGCCGGCGATCGATGGCGATACCATCTATGCCGCCGACGTCACCGGTGAGGTGATGGCGCTGGATCGCAGCAACGGCAACGTCAAATGGGAGAAAGATCTCGATCTGCCTGTTTCCGGCGCCGTTGGCGTGGCTTACGGGTTGCTCACGATCGGTACGCTCAAGGGTGAAATCGTTGCCCTGGACGCCAGCAGCGGCGAAGAGAAATGGCGCGCTCGCGTGTCCAGTGAAGTCCTCGCGCCGCCGGCCAACAACGGTGACGTGGTAGTGGTCCAGACTCAGGACGACCGTCTGATCGGCCTGGATGCCGCCACCGGCACCCAACGCTGGTTGTATGACAGCACGCCAGCGGTCCTGACCCTGCGCGGCACCAGTGCACCGATCGTCACCAACCGCCTCGCGGTGGCTGGCCTGTCGACCGGCAAAGTGGTCGCGCTCGATATTTCCAACGGCGTGCCGGTGTGGGAACAGCGTGTAGCGATTCCACAAGGGCGTTCGGAACTGGAGCGTGTGGTCGATATCGACGGTGGCCTGTTGTTGTCCGGCAGTACGCTGTATGTCGCCAGCTACCAGGGTCGCATTGCGGCACTGGACCTGGATAGCGGTCGCCAGCTCTGGCAGCGTGATGCTTCCAGCTATGCCGGTGTCGCCCAGGGTTTTGGCAGCGTCTATGTAAGCCTGGCTTCGGGCACTGTTGAAGGCGTCGACGAACGTTCCACCACAGCCTTGTGGAGCAACGATTCGCTGGCTCGCCGTCAACTGTCGGCGCCAGAGGTGTACTCCAGCTATGTGGCAGTCGGTGACCTGGAAGGTTACCTGCACCTGCTGAGCCAGGTGGACGGTCGTTTCGTCGGCCGCGAACGCATCGACAGCGACGGCCTGCGCGCTCGTCCGCTGGTGGTGGGTGATACGATTTATGTATATGGCAACAGTGGCAAACTGGAAGCCCTGACCATTAAGTAAGAACTATGCTTGGGGTTTAACCCCCAAGCGGCTTCACTAGTAGGAGCGAGCTTGCTCGCGATGGACGTCAACGATTACGTTTGATGTCTGAATAAACGCGGTGTCGTTGCGTTTTTCGCGAGCAAGCCCGCTCCTACAGTGATTGCCCCGAGCACCAGCCGCTGCTTAGCAGCGGCTTTTGTATTTTCTGAAATAACGAAGTGGAGAGCCGCATGGTTCCCGTAATCGCCCTGGTGGGCCGACCGAACGTCGGCAAGTCCACCTTGTTCAACCGCCTGACCAGGACTCGCGACGCCATCGTCGGCGACTTGTCCGGTCTGACCCGTGATCGCCAATACGGTGAGGCCAAGTGGCAAGGGCGTTCCTACATTCTGGTCGACACCGGCGGTATCTCCGGTGACGAGCACGGTATGGACGAAAAAATGGCCGAGCAGTCGCTGCTGGCCATTGAAGAAGCGGATGTCGTTCTATTCCTGGTAGATGCCAAGGCCGGTTTCACCGCCGCCGACCAGATGATCGCCGAGCATTTGCGCAAACGTAACAAGCGTTCCTACGTGGTTGCCAACAAGGTCGATAACATCGACCCGGAAATGGCCCGCGCCGAATTCGCCCCGTTGGGCATGGGCCACGCGATCCCGATCGCCGGTGCACATGGCCGTGGCATCACCCAGATGCTGGAAATCGCCCTGAGCGACTTCCCGAAAGACGATGACGAGCTGGAAGAAGGCGAGGAAGAGATCGTTGCCGAAGGCGAGGAAGCCAAGCGCATTCCTGGCCCGAGCGAAAAAGACGGGATCAAGATCGCCATCATCGGCCGCCCGAACGTCGGCAAGTCGACCCTGGTCAACCGCATGCTCGGTGAAGACCGGGTCATCGTCTATGACGAGCCCGGCACCACCCGCGACAGTATCTACATCCCGTTCGAGCGTAACGACGAGAAGTACACGCTGATCGACACCGCCGGTGTGCGCAAGCGCGGCAAGATCCACGAAGAAGTCGAAAAATTCTCCGTGGTCAAGACCCTGCAGGCAATCAAAGACGCCAACGTGGTGATCTTCGTCATGGACGCCCGGGAAGGCGTGGTCGATCACGATCTCAACCTGCTGGGCTTCGCCATTGAGTCGGGTCGTGCGCTGGTGATCGCGATCAACAAGTGGGACGGCATGACGCCGAGCGAGCGCGACTTCGTCAAGGTCGAGCTGCAACGTCGACTGTTCTTCGTTGACTACGCCGACATTCACTTCATCTCGGCGCTGCACGGCACCGGCGTGGGTAACCTCTACGCCTCCGTACAGAACTCGTTCAAGTCTGCGGTCACCCGCTGGCCAACGAACCGCCTGACCACGATTCTGGAAGATGCGGTCGGTGAACACGCGCCGCCGATGGTCAACAACCGTCGGATCAAGCTGCGTTATGCCCACTTGGGTGGTGCGAACCCGCCGATCATCGTGATCCACGGTAACCAGATCGAGAAGGTGCCGAAGTCTTACGTCCGTTACCTGGAAAACACTTACCGTCGTGTCTTGAAGCTGGTCGGTACGCCGATCCGCATCGAGTTCAAGGGTGGCGAGAACCCGTACGAAGGTAACAAGAACTCGCTCACCGACCGTCAGGTCAACAAGAAGCGCCGCATGATGTCGCACCACAAGAAGGCCGACAAAAAGCGCCGCGATAAGAAATAGAAGCAGCTTCAAGCTTCAAGTTAAAGCAATAAAGGGTCCTGTCAGGGGCCCTTTTTTGTGTCTGATGGTTTGCTGCTTGACCACTTGCAGCTTGCAGCTTGAAACTTGCAGCTCACCTGCAAGGGGCTACCGATGATCACCAGCAAGCTGCCGAATGTCGGCATCACTATCTTCACGCAGATGTCTCAGCTCGCGGCACAGACCGGAGCGTTGAACCTGTCCCAGGGTTTTCCCGATTTCGATGGCCCGCAGGCCCTGCGCGATGCGGTTGGTCGGCATATCGCCAGTGGCCACAACCAGTATTCACCGATGACCGGCCTGGCGGTGTTGCGTCAGCAGATTGCGGCGAAGATCGCCCGCAGCTATGGCGTCGACGTCGATGCCGACGATGAAGTGACGGTCACGCCTGGCGCGACCCAGGCGATTTTCTGTGCCATTCAGGCGGTTATCCACAGCGGCGATGAAGTGATCGTGTTCGATCCGGCCTACGACAGCTATGAGCCTTCGGTAGCGCTGGCCGGTGGTCGTTGCGTGCATGTGCCACTGGGCCTGAATGATTTCGCCATCGACTTCGAGGCACTCGCTGACGCCCTGAGCCCGCGCACGCGGATGATCATCCTCAATACCCCGCACAACCCCAGCGGTGCACTGATCAGCCATGCCGAGCTGGATCAGCTGGCGACCTTGATCCGCGACCGTGACATCTACCTGGTCAGCGACGAAGTCTATGAACACCTGGTGTTCGACGGCGTGCCGCATGCCAGCGTGCTGGCCCATGAGGAGCTGTATCAGCGCGCATTCGTGGTCAGCTCCTTCGGCAAGACCTATCACGTCACCGGCTGGAAAACCGGCTATGTGGTCGCACCTCCGGCCCTGACCGCCGAGCTGCGCAAGGTGCACCAGTACGTCAGTTTCTGCGGCGTGACGCCGCTGCAATACGCCTTGGCCGATTACATGGCCGAACACCCGGAACATGTGCAAGCGCTGCCGGCCTTTTATCAGGCCAAGCGGGATCTGTTCTGCGACCTGCTGACGCCATCGCGCTTCAGCTTCTCCCGAGTGGCCGGCACTTACTTCCAGCTGGTCGATTACTCGCAGATCCGTCCGGACCTCAATGACGTCGAGATGGCGCTGTGGATGACTCGCGAACACGGTGTTGCAAGTATCCCGATCTCGGTGTTCTACCAGACTCCACCCAAAGGCCAGCGCCTGGTGCGCCTGTGCTTCGCCAAACGCGAGGAGACCCTGCGTGAAGCAGCGGAAAAATTATGCGTGATCTGAGTGCACTGCCCAATCTGAACATCGCGCTGATCCAGACCACCCTGGCCTGGCACGACCGCCAGGCCAATCTGGAGCATTTCGCGCAATTGCTGGAACAGGCGCGCGGTGCTGACCTGATTATCCTGCCGGAGATGTTCACCACCGGTTTTTCCATGGACTCGGAGACCCTCGCCGAGCCCGAGAACGGGCCGACCAGCAAATGGCTGCGCGTCCAGGCGGCGAAATTCGACGCGGTGATCACCGGCACCCTCATCGTCCAGGCCGCCGATGGCAGCCATCGCAATCGCCTGTTGTGGGCGCGGCCGGACGGCGAGGTGTTGCATTACGACAAGCGCCACCTGTTTCGCATGGCCGGCGAGCACAACCACTTCACCCCCGGCGAGCGCCAAGTGCAGTTCGAGCTCAAGGGCTGGCGAGTGCGGCCGCTGATTTGCTACGACCTGCGTTTCCCGGTGTGGAGCCGTGATGCCCAGGACACCGACCTGTTGCTGTACACCGCCAACTGGCCGGGTGCGCGGCGACAGCACTGGAACCGGTTGCTGCCGGCGCGGGCGATTGAAAACCTGTGCTATGTGGCGGCGGTTAATCGCGTGGGGACTGATGGCAAGGGCTTTGCGTATACCGGTGACAGTCAGGTGCTGGATTTTCAGGGTGAGACGTTGTTGAGCGCGGGGGAGGCGGATGGGGTGTTTCAGGTGGTGCTGAATGCGGCGGATCTGCAAGCCTACCGTACGCGGTTTCCGGCGAATCTGGATGCCGATACTTTTGAATTCACCTGAGATTTGGGTTGCCTGAACCAACGCCTTCGCGGGCAAGTCCGCTCCCACAGTGGGTTTTTGGTGTACACAAGTTCTGTGTTCACATCGATCAAATGTGGGAGCGGGCTTGCTCGCGAAGAGGCCGGCACAGACAACACAAAAACAGGCAGACAAAAAAAGGCCCCCAGGTTTTCACCAAGGGGCCTTTTGCATTTGGGTGACGGTGTTTACGCCGCTTTCGCTTCCGGCTGGCTCAACGAGCGGTTCAGCGCACTGAACAGCGCCTTGAAGCTGGCGGTAGTGATGTTCTCATCGATCCCCACACCATGCACCGCACGTTCACCGTTCACTCGCAGTTCAATGTAGGCCGCCGCCTTGGCATTGGTGCCCGCGCCGATGGCGTGTTCGTTGTAGTCCATGATTTCCACCGGAATCGGCAGGCCGGCCACCAGCGCTTCCAGGGCGCCGTTGCCCTTGCCGCGCCAGTGCAGGTTGGTTTCGCCCTGGCCTTTGCTGGCGACTTCCACTTCGACGGCGCTGTTGCCGTTTTCTTCCTGCAGGCGATGGCTGACCAGCGCGTACGGGGTATTGGCTTGCAAGTATTCGCTGATCAACAGCGAGTGAATCTGCTTGGCGGTCATTTCCAGGCCCAGACGGTCGGTTTCACGCTGCACGACCTGGCTGAATTCGATCTGCATGCGACGCGGCAAGCTGATGCCATATTCCTGTTCCAGCAGGTAGGCGATACCGCCCTTGCCCGACTGGCTGTTGACGCGGATCACCGCCTCGTAGCTGCGGCCGATGTCGGCCGGGTCGATCGGCAAGTACGGCACTTCCCACAGGGCGTCCGGTTTCTGCTGGGCGAAGCCCTTGCGGATCGCATCCTGGTGCGAGCCGGAGAACGCGGTGTGCACCAGGTCGCCGACGTATGGATGACGTGGGTGCACCTGGATCTGGTTGCACTCTTCGACGACTTTGCGCACGCCGTCGATGTCGGAGAAGTCCAGCTCAGGGTGCACGCCCTGGGTGTAGAGGTTCAGGGCCACGGTCACCAGGTCGACGTTACCGGTACGCTCGCCGTTGCCGAACAGGCAGCCTTCGACACGGTCGGCGCCGGCCATCAGGCCCAGCTCGGTGGCTGCAACGCCGGTGCCACGGTCGTTGTGGGTGTGCAGGCTGATGATCACGCTGTCACGACGGTTGATGTGGCGGCCAAACCATTCGATCTGGTCGGCATAGATGTTCGGGGTCGCGCATTCGACGGTGGCCGGCAGGTTGAGGATCATCTTGTGCTCGGGCGTCGGGTTCCAGACTTCGATCACCGCGTCGCAGACTTCCTTGGCGAATTCCAGTTCGGTGGCGCTGAAGGTTTCCGGCGAGTACTCGAAGGTCCACTCGGTGTCCGGCTGCTGGGCGGCGTATTTGACGAACAGCTTGGCCGCGCTCACCGCGATTTCCTTGATCCCGTCCTTGTCCTGGTTGAAGACGATGCGGCGGAAGGACGGGGAGGTCGCGTTGTACAGGTGAACGATGGCTTTCTTCGCCCCGCGCAGGGATTCGAAGGTGCGCTCGATCAAGTCTTCACGGCCCTGGGTCAGCACCTGGATGGTGGTGTCGTCCGGGATGTGGCCGCCTTCGATCAGGGTGCGCACGAAGTCGAAGTCGGTTTGCGAAGCCGCCGGGAACGAGGCTTCGATTTCTTTCACGCCCACTTGCACCAGGGTTTTCCAGAAACGCAGCTTCTTGGTCGCGTCCATCGGCTCGATCAGCGACTGGTTACCGTCACGCAGGTCGGAACTGCACCAGATCGGCGCGGCGGTGATGGTCTTCGACGGCCAGGTACGGTCCGGGATGTCGATGGTCGGGAACGCGCGGTATTTCGAAGACGGGTCTTTGAGCATGCTCATGGGAAATCCTTATTGTGTGGGCCGAAAAGAGGCGGCCTGCCGGTGGATCAAAATGTTCTTGGGAAAAGCGTGGGGCGAGGCACCGCGATTCAGCCCGGCAGTCGTGCACTGACAAGGCACAGGCTGCGGTGCTGGCGACGCTGAATGAGGGTGTGAGAGGTTTTCATGTCTTCAACCCTAACCGCGAGAACAAAGGATGGCAAGCGGTCGAAAAAAATTGAGAGGAATACTCGTAATGGCGGGTTTATCGAGATTTTATTGCGGTGATTGGCGCTGATTGTTTTTATCTTTGCGCGAGGTTCGAGCGATGCGCAATTGAAAGTTGTCGCCTTGGTCTCGGTCGGCGCAGCTATGCTTAAAGCTTGAATCAGGCGACTTGGGAAGCGGGAGTCGACAATGAACGAATCGGATTGGAAGCTATACAGCGCATTGCGTCCGGTGGCCCATGAGCGGATGTGTATCCGGATCATGGAGGAGGTCGAGCGGATGGTGCTGGATAAAAGCCTGGCGCCTTATGAGCGTATTGAAGCCAGCGAGGAGAGGCTCAAGGCCGGTCAGCAGGAATTGTATTGGGCGTTTGGCGTTTACAGCCACTCACGCAGTGAGGCGCCTGCTCATTTGCTGGGGCTGTGTACCCATGAGCTGATCACATCTGAAGAACTGGCGGGCTTCTCGGAGGAAACCCGGGCCTGGATCGAAGAGTGCCTGGCGCACAGGGAAATTCATGGGATCGAGGATCTGGAGGCGGAATAGGCGGTTTATTTCTGTGGTTACGTTTGCGCCTGTGATGCCGCCTTCGCTGGCAAGCCAGCTCCTACAGTGATCGGGTGAACTTGATTTCCATGTACACCTTCGATCCCTGTAGGAGCTGGCTTGCCAG
>NZ_MULM01000058.1:0-11571 GCF_002029345.1 Pseudomonas sp. VI4.1 | reverse complement strand
ATTGCATGACTTGCAGGCGCTTGGGGTAGGTGCGCGTGAGCTTGAAGAAAAAGTCCTGGCCGCGGAAATCGTGGCGGCTGCGCAGGATCTGTTCGACGATTTCCGGCACCGACTGGTGTTGATAGAGGCGGAACTGCTGGCCGCGGGCGAGCAATGCCAGGCGCGGTTGCAGGGTGATTTCATAGCGGGCTTCGTCGACGGAGCCGGACAGGCGTTTGAAGGCGGTGATCACGCCGTTGAAGGTGCGCAGCGGTTTTACCTTGAGGTCCTTGGTCAGGAAGGTGAGCTTTTTCGGCACGGGGTGCAGGCTGAACTGGGCCTCGCGGTTGAGCAGCTGGTCGGCGGCGAGGTCCTGTTCGCTGCAGGTGAATTCGACGACGTAGTGGAACGGCTGGCTGAGCTGTTCTTCGCCGTGGAAGGCCAGGACGTCGAGGGTCAAGTCGGCGTTGAGGACGTGCAGCTTGTGGCGGCTGTGGTCGAAGAAGATGGGCAGTTGGCTGGACATCTTCATACCTCCATCGCGGCAAGTTGCCCAGCGTCGTGGGCGTCGGAGAAGTGCAGGGTCACGCCGTAATCGTCGCTGTAGCCCAGGCTCACGCCGCGGGTTGTCTGCCCGGCCGCCTGGCGTTGCAGCAGCTGCTGGCTGAGCACCGGCAGGATCTGCTGGTTGAGCAGGCTGTCGATGTTGCGCGCGCCGGAGTCGGGCAGCAGGCAGGCGGCAACCAGGGCTTCGTTGAGGGCCCCGTCGATCTGGCAGGCCAGGCCGAGTGACGTTGCAGACGCTGGGTCACCCGGGCGAGCTTGAGGACGACGATGCCCTTGAGGGCGTCGGCTTGCAGCGGGCGGTAAATCAGGGTCTGGAAACGCGCCAGCAGGGCCGGCTGGAAGTGCTCGCGCAGGATCGGCCGCAGCAGTTCCTGCAGGGTGCTGTCCGGCGCGTCGGGTTGTTGCTGCAGGCAGGCCTGCAGTGGATCGCTGCCGAGGTTGGAGGTCATCAAAATAACGGTGTTGCGGAAGTCGATTTCACGCCCTTCGCCATCACGCATGAAGCCTGGGTCGAACACCTGGTAAAACAGGTTAATGACATCGCGATGGGCCTTTTCCACTTCATCGAGCAGCACCACGCTGTAGGGCCGTTGGCGCACCGCTTCGGTGAGCACGCCGCCCTGGCCGTAACCGACATAGCCCGGAGGCGAGCCTTTGAGTTGGCTGACGGTGTGGGCTTCCTGGTATTCGGAAAGGTTGAGGGTGATCAGCGATTTCTCGCCTCCAAACAGGCAGTCGGCCAGGGCCAGGGCGGTCTCGGTCTTGCCGACACCACTGGTGCCCACCAGCAGGAACACCCCCAGTGGCGCCTGGTCTTCGGTCAGGCCGGTCCTCGCGGCTCGCAGCCGCTGGGCAAGGGCATTCAACGCCGGCTCCTGGCCAACGACGCGTTCGCTCAATTGCTGCTCCAGTGCCAGCAGGTTGGCGTGTTCGTCCTTGAGCAGACTGCCCAGCGGCACCCCGGTCCAGTCGGCGATCGCTTCGGCGACGCTGCGGGCGCAGACGTCGAGGGCCAGCAAGGGTTGGTTGCCCTGGGCGTCGGTCAGTCGTCGTTGCAACTGTTCGCAGACATCCGGCCGGGGTGGTTCGGCCTGGCGCGCATCGAGCAATTGGCGTGTCAGGTCGAGTTCGTGCCGGTATTGCTGTTCGAGCTCGGCGTGTTCGCCTTGCAAATCCGCCTGATGCGCAGCGATCGTCGCCAGGCGCTCGCCGGCGTTGTCGCCCAGGAGTTGCCGATCCTCTTCGAGGGCCTGTCGCTCGAGTTCCAGGGCGGCCTGCCGAGCCTTGAGCCGGACCAGTTCCTGGGGTTCACAGTCAAGGCTCATGCGCACTCGCGCGCTGGCGGTGTCGAGCAGGTCGACCGCTTTGTCGGGCAGTTGCCGGCCGGTGAGGTAGCGCCGTGACAAGCTGACCGCGGCCTGTACCGCCGCATCCTGGATGTGCACGCCATGGTGACTGGCGTAGCGCGCCTTGAGCCCCCGCAGCATGAGGCAGGCGCTGGCGTCGTCCGGCTCGTCCACCTTGACGGTCTGGAAGCGCCGCTCCAGGGCGGCATCGCGCTCGAAGTATTGTTTGTACTCGCTCCAGGTGGTGGCGGCGATGGTGCGCAGTTCCCCACGAGCCAGGGCCGGCTTGAGCAGATTTGCCGCATCGGCGCCGCCCGCCTGATTGCCGGCACCGATCAGGGTGTGGGCTTCGTCGATAAATAGCAGCACCGGGTGGGCTGATTGCTGCACGGCGTCAATGATGTTTTTCAGGCGCTGTTCGAACTCGCCCTTGACCCCGGCGCCCGCTTGCAACAGCCCCAGGTCCAGGGTACGCAAGCTGACCGGCTTGAGGCTGTCCGGGACATTGCCCTGGGCGATGCGCAAGGCCAGGCCTTCGACCAGGGCGGTCTTGCCCACACCGGGTTCGCCGACCAGCATCGGGTTGTTCTTGCGCCGGCGACTGAGGATGTCGATGACCTGCCGGATCTCATCGTCACGGCCGAACACCGGGTCGATCTGCCCTGCCCTGGCCTTGGCGGTGATGTCCTGCGTGAACCTGTCCAGCACGGCTTGCAGGGCATCCTGCAGGACGGCACTGGATGGAGGGGTAGTCTGGCCTGTCGACATCTCCGTCGTGGCAAAGGCAGCTTCTTGTTGAACCTGCGGACGCTCTTCGGAGTGTTGATCGAGCAGCGCGAACAAACGCTGCAATTGAACATCACTGAGGCTGAGCAGCGGCCAGGCGGCGTCGCACGCGAGCAGGCCGGGAGTCTCCAGCAACGCACCGAGCAGATGCGCGGAACGCAGGTGCTCGTGGTTGTCGTCCAGGGAGGCGCGCAGCCAGGCGTTCCTGATCAGTTGCTGCAACTGGCCACACAGCTGCGGCTTGCCCTGCACACTGCGTGGCAGGCTGTCGAGATGGTCGAGCAGCCCACGCCAGAGCGCGTCCATATCCCATTCGTAGCGACGCGCAATGAGGGTCAGGTCACCCTCGCCTTGCTCCAGCAGCTTGAGCAGCCAGTGCTCGATGCTGATCTGTGCATGGCCGCGGCTTTGGCACAGCGAAGCCGCCGCGCTCAGCGCCTGGGCGCAATAGGGGTTGAGGCGGCGGAGCAAACGGGTGGAGTGGTGTGCCATGCGGGCGCGTCCTTGTTCTTGAGACTCGGTGTATTCGGTGGAAGCAGGCGGTGGGTTTGAAACTCGATGTAGTTGGATGAGCGTCCGCGAACAGACGCTCAGCCAAACACAGCTGGAGCCGGCAGACGGTAGCCCGTCTGCCGGCTTTTCAGATCAACCTGACTTGCGCTCGCTCCAGGAGTCCGAATGCTTGATATTGCCGTCCTTGAAGGTCCAGGTGATCTTCTCGTAGCGCAACTCGATCTCCTCCAGGTGATTGTGCTTTTCCTTGGTGGGGTCCTTGATGTCGTGCATTTTCGAAGCGACATTCACCACCTTGACGTTCTCGAGCAAAGCGCTGTAGCTCTCGACTTCGTGGCCATTGTCGTCAATGCGATACCACTTGAACTCGGCACTCTTAAAGGTCTGGCCCATGGTCACAGCCTTGAGCAGGTAGACAGAGGAGGCATCGATCTCCTTGGTGAACATAAACGGAGAGTGAACCCGTGTGCCTGTCAACTTGCCTGAGTTGTCGTCGGTGGGGATGGACACTTCATGGTCCAGGGCAAGCACCTCGATGCTGCCCTCGCGCCCTAGTACATCCACCGAACCTTTGATGTCCGCGCCGCCGTCATCTTTCAGCCACAGATAAACCGGAATTGCCATGTGAAGCTCCTTCTCTAAGAACATGAATGTCGCGGAATGCGACAGGGGGTTGTACATCCGGCCCCGGCGTGGGAAGCACGCAGGCCCCCACTTCCGGCACCAGACGGATATCGACGCGACGGTTGGCCGCGCGCCCGGCCTCGGTGTCATTGCTGGCGACCGGCTGGCTGGCGCCAAAACCCTGGACCGCAAAACAGCTATCAGGGATGTCACCCATGTGCCGCATCCACTCGTGCACCGCGGCCGCCCGGGCACGGGACAACTGGACGTTGTGCCCGGCGTCGCCCGTGGCATCGGTATGCCCGGCAATGACGATCAGCCAGCCGGGCTGGGCCTTGATGCCGACCAGGGCATTGACCAGCACCTTGGTCGAGCCCGGCTTGAGCCGGGCGCTGCCGGTACCGAACAGCGACAGGCTGTCCAGACGCACCGGCCTGGGGCTTCCGGCGGGGATCGGAGCCATCGCCGGATGACGGTGACCGGCAATCGTCGCCAGCACCTGCGCGCGTAACGGCTCAACCGCGATACAGGCCCAGGCCCAGCGCCAGCGGTGCGCCTTGTCGGTAGTAGTGATCCAGACGCGTGGCGGCCTGACGCAGCTGCGCAAACGCTTCCTCGCGCAAGGCGAATTCGGGCCGGTCACGTTGGGCTGTCGGGGGAATCGAGGCGTACCGGCGCAGGTCATCGGTGATCTGGCGCACCAGCAAGGTGTTCTGCCAGGCCGAACTGGCCAGGGCGAGGACGCCGGCCACTGCCAACAACCACGACCCGATGACAGTTGCACGGCGTAACGGGGACCGCCGTCCATGGACCGGCAGCAGATGCAGCAAGGGATCAGGGAACGGCGAGCGCGTGCCCTCCCCAGGCTCCGCCTGCCTGGCGTCAACCAGCGCCACTTTGTCATGCAGCCATTGTTGCCACAGGTTGCCCGCCACTGCCTGAGGCAGTACCGGTACCAGCGTGACGGCGCAGACCATCGGCAGGCTGACGCCATGACGGGTTTCCCGGCGAGCGAAATGTGGCATTACCGTTTCGTCCAGCCAGGCCGCAACGCTGCTCAGTTGGACGCTGGTGTGCAACCGGCCAGCGGTGCGTGGCGCTGTCAGCGGATTGCCGCTGCCAATCCGCCAGGCTGACGCACGCTCCCGCCGCGCGCACGCTGGGGTGGCCCTCGCCTGCCTGCCAGCTGAACCAGGGCCCCTCACCCCGCGAGGCTTGCAGGTAGCTCGCCAGCAGTAGCGGCAGCACCCTGCCGCGCTTGCGAACCAGCGCGACCTGATAACTGAAGGCTCGTATCTGTCCAGCCAGCACTGCAGCGTCGGTATGCTCGGCGGGGTTGACGATGAACATGACGCTGAGCTGCGCGGCCCATTCCGGACGCAGGGCCAACAAACCAGCGGTCACCGAAGGCAGCTGCTCCACCTCGGGTACCCGCACATAGCAACCGTCTTTAGTGAGGTGCAAGGCCACTTGTTCGACGGCCGTTGCGCCAAACAGGCTCGCCAGACCATCGCCACACACCAGGACCACCGGCTTACGGTAGGCCGCAGGCGGCAAGGCAGTATCGCCGCTCAGCGTCAGTGACTCGCCCAGCGCTGCCGCACGTCGTCCCGCCCGACGCCAGGCAAGGACGACGATGCACCCGAGGGTCAGGACAGCTATTGCACGGGTTCCGGCTGTCAACGGAAAAACCGCCAGCAGCACGAGGACGAGCGTACCCGCCCACAGCCAAAGACCCCGTGTCAGCTTGAGCGCCATCGGCCCCATCTCAGGCGGCTCCGGGCAGGAGCGTAGTGACCAGACCGCTCAACAAACGGTCCAGCGCCCACCAGACAGCGACGAACGACAGGCCCACCGCCAGCATGTGAGGCAGCGGTGACCGCAACCAGCGCAGGCTGCCGGTCCGGTTAACGCCACTCGCCTGTGTCTTGATACCAAGGCGCAACGCCATTGGCGCGACGTGCCCATTCAGCGCTGTCAGCAGTTGCTCGCGTTCGGGATCATTCAGTTCGCGATACCGGCCTCTAAAGCCCAGCATCAATACCCGGTGAAAGGCCGTCAGTACCTGCGGATCGGGTGCCGGTTCGCGCAGCACTTCGCGCATGTCTTCATACAAAAACACCCCGGCCTGGTGACGATTGAAGAATTTCGCCTGCAACGGTTCGCGGGCCCATTTGGCATGGGCATCGGCTTCGGCGCAGTTGAGCACGGTCTCGTCGAGCAATGCACACTGGGCGTGGCTGATGTGGTCGATGCTGCGCTGGCTCAGGCCGGCCTGCTCGAGTCTCTGGCGAACGAACTCGATCTGCCCGGCGCAACGCGCCCATAGTTGCTCGGCATTCTGCGCCGAAGCCCCATGACGCAGCTCTACCACCAGCAGGAAGCTGTCCTGCAACAGCGCGTCGATATCCATTGCAGTCGCGGATTGTCCGTGGGAGATAACCCGGCTCATGTGCGCAGCACCGCGAACAGTTCCAGCTTCACGTCAGCGAGCGTGCTCGGGACGTAGAAGGCACAGACCCCTTGGGCCAACACGGCCTGGCCCTTGGCATGCCTGAGATCCAAGGCGAAATACTGGTTTTCCAGGCGTAGCGGAATGGCTGCCGGCACGTGGCTGAGCGACTGCAGCGGAACACCGTCCAGTGCGGCGTTGACCAGGTGATCGACATCATCCGGCGTACCGACCTTGCACAGGCGCGGAAACTGGCTTTGCAACTGTGCGGCCGGCATCCGGCAACGCACCGACAGATAGAAGTCGGCACCGTCATCCTCACGCAGGCGCGCATCATTGATCGTGACCTGCCAGCGATTGGTACTGATCTCCTCGAGTTCCAAGGCAATCACCCGTGACGGCAGGCTGGCCTCCAGCAAGGTGGAGATCATGCGCATCAACGGCGGGAACACGGTCTCCAGCTGATCGTGGCGATAAGCCGGAATCTGTTCGATATCGTGTTCCAGCGAAAAGGTCAGCAGGCTGCCGGCCAGCTTGGCCAGTTCCAGATAGACCTGCTCGGGATGCCGTGCAGGATAGGTCTTGAGATCAGCCAATACCGGCTGGTAAGTGTTCAGGGCATTGAGCAGCCAGAACAACGAGACATCGGCCACGGCGAAGTCGGCCATGCGCTGGTTGCTCTCGCGACGCATGCCCATCAGCCTTTGCCGCTTGGCGGACAACTGGGTCAACAGGTTATCAAGCTGTGCCAGCAAGCCGGGATGAGCCGCGAAGACGAGCAGCGGCGGCACATAATCAGGATCAAGGCTCCAGCCGCCCTGCCCGTCGCGCGCCAGCCGCGCAATCGGGCAGGTCAGGTAATCGCCGTTTTCATCGTGATCGAAGCGCAGACTCAGCACATGCTCCAGCACGCCGATCGATTGCACTTCGCCGGCATAAACATCCTGCACGTCACGCCAATCCTGGCGATAACGTGTCGGCCGTTCAGCCTTGGCGGCGTCGAACAGGCAGTTGTTACCATTGGCCTGTTCCAGCGGCAAGGCCAGGAGCAAGGTGGCGCCCTGGAGGTCATCGGCCAACAGGCGCGCCAACTCCAGGGCAGGCGGCAATCGATCCACCTGATCGGTATCGATCAAGGTCCCGTCAGGCATGCGCAGGCACACTTGGCTGGCCTTGAGCTTGCCCAGCCGCAGGGCTTGCGGGTCAAACCCCACTACCTGGACACCCCAGGGGTGCACCATGGACAGACGGGCCAGACGCTCGTTGGCCCACGCCTCCCAGCGTGTCTGCTGTTGGAATTGCTGCGGGCACAGCAAGGCTCCCGCGGCCCACAGGGGGCGGTCGATTTTCATGACGTTGTTTCCCTAGGGGTTGATTCAGGCTTTCGCTTTGGGCATCTGCGAAACCAGCGACAGGTTGACGTCCATGCCTTCCACCTGGAAGTGCGGCACGGCGTACAGCTTGACGCGGAAGAAGCCCGGGTTGTCCTCGATGTCTTCCACGGTCACCTTCGCCTCACGCAAGGGGTGCGAGGCCTGCAGATCGTCGCCCGGATCGGTCATTTCGGTGACCAGCCCGCCGATCCACTTGTTCAACTCCAGCTCCAGCAGACGACGGTCCTTGGTCGTCCCGATGTTCTCGCGCTGGATCATTTTCAGATAATGCGCAATGCGCGAGAGCAGGAAGATGTAGGGCAACCGTGAATTGATCCGGCTGTTGGCGGTGGCGTCTGACGTGTCATACAGCGCCGGCTTTTGAGCCGAGTTGGCCGAGAAGAAACAGGCGTAGTCGCGGTTCTTGTAGTACGACAATGGAATGAATCCGAGGTTGGCGAACTCGAATTCCCGCGTCTCCGGAATCATCACTTCCGAAGGGATCTTCACCTGGCTGCCCGTGCCCAGATCGTACAAGTGAATCGGAAGTTCGGTGACCGCGCCGCCTGACTGCGGTCCGCGAATCTGCACGCACCAGCCGTTGGCGATGAAGCTCTTGACCATGTTTGCCGCGAACGCGAACGAGGCGTTGGTCCACAGGTACTTGGCGTGATCAGGGCCCTTGACGCTTTCGATGTAGTTGAAGCTGCGCACCGGAATCGTATCCGGGCCATAGGGCAGGCGACCCAACACGCGCGGCATGGTCAGGCCAATGTAACGGGCATCGTCACTGTCGCGAAATGACTTCCACTTGATGTATTCGGCGCGGTCGAAGTAGTTGCCGATGTCCTTGATCGCTGCAACCTCTTCCATCGATTCCTTGCCGAAGAACGCCGGGCCGACAGCACCGATGAAAGGCATGTGCGCTGCTGCCGCGACTTTGGAAATATTGCGCAGCAGGGCAATGTCCTGCGGGCCGCGATCGAACTCATAGTTGGAAACGGCCGCCGCGATCGGCTCGCCACCGGGGGTGTCGTACTCCTGGGTGTAGGTATGCACGTAAAGCCCGCTCTGGGCGATCTCCGGTGCATCTTCGAAATCCTGGATCAAGTGATCCTTGCTCAGATCCAACAGTTCGATCCGCACGTTCTGGCGGAAGTCGGTCTGATCGATCAACGATTTGACGCCGCGCCAGGTCGACTCGACGCGCTGGAAATCCGGATGGTGCATGACGGCATCCAGTTGACGGCTGATCTGCGCATCCAGCGATGCAATGTGCTCATCCAACAGTGTCTTGTCCAGGCGCTCGACTTTCTTCGACGATTGCTTGAGCAACTTCAGAAATACACTGACGGCCGCGGTCACTCGCTCGTCGGTGGAAGCCTCGGACAAGGCTTCATTGTTCTGAAAAACGTCTATTGCGCCCAGCTCTGCAACCGGACTGAGGTTGATCTTGCTGAACAAGCCACTGTACACGGTATGATTTTCTGCAGACAGCACTGCAGCGCCACGCGATTGCGCGGAAGAGTTTTCTACGGACATTGTGCGAACTTCCCTTTAAACCAACCGAGGTGAATTAACGATCTTGTTCTGGCGCCAGAGCGGCCAATTCGGCTCTCAACTCGTCACTCAGCGCGTCATCCTTGAGGATGCGCTCCAGTTCGTGGCGGAAGGTGGCGTTGTCCAACAGGTTCGACTTGAGGTCGCGCAACAGGTTGCGCATCGCCAACAGCGCACGCAGTTGCGGTATCTGGCGCGCCACCTGTTCCGGTTCAAAGTCCTTCATGCCCTGGAATTCCAGCTTGACGGCAGCGTCGGAGCCATCATTGACCAAGGTGTTTTCCACCGCCAGTGTGAGGCGCGGAGAGAACTCGGCCAGCACGCTGTCGAAGTTGTTTTTGTTTATATCGACCTTGCTTCTTTCAGACAGAGACCGCTGCTCCCTGCCGTTGCTGTAATCCCCCATCACCATCAACTTCAGCGGCAACTCGACTTTCTTCTGTGCCCCGCCGGTGTGCAAATCGAGCTTGATATTGACCCGAGCCTTGGGCACTTCGTTTTGAAAACTGCTTGAAGCCATATCCCCTCCATAGACATTAAATAACGGCATGCACCGTCACAAAAACAAGAACGACTGGAACCCAGACCATTTTGCCAACCTAATAAAAAAGTTGCCGCCAACAGCCTGTGAATTCCTTTTTGATACAGCGAATAAAACATTTCCGATTCAGGTGTAGTTCAGCGACCTACAAACACCATGAATCATCCGAGGCTGCTAATCCATATCTCGGAGCATGATTAGGACGTTTCCGACGCATTTACAGAAACTGCCTACAAATTGAAACAAACAGCAATAAAAAAGGCCGCTCGAAGGCGGCCAAAATAAACAAGGATGATCCCGGCGTAACTTTTCCTACTTCGCCGTAATCACCGACAACTTGGTAATCCCCGCCCGTTCAATAGACGCCATCGCCCGCGCCACCTCGCCATAATTCACCCCGTTATCCGCCTGCAGTTGCACCCGCACATCAGGGTTTTTCGCCTTGGCCGCCTGCAGGTTGAACTCGAGCAGGTCCGCCTGGATTTCGTCCTTGTTGATGAACACCTTGCCCTTGTCGTCGATGCTCACCACCAGCGGATCTTTCTGCTCCACCGGCGCCACCGCCTCGGTCTTCGGCAGGTTGATCGGGATCGCATTGGTCAGCAGCGGCGCGGTGACGATGAACACCACCAGCAGCACCAACATCACGTCCACCAAGGGCGTGACATTGATTTCGCTGAGCACTTCATCGCTGTCTTGTGTGGAGAAGGCCATTTCAGGACGCCTCCTTGACTTTCTGCCCGGCGACGGTCGCGCCGGACTTGCTCAGTACCGGGTGCAGCAGCACGCGGAATGCGTTTTTCTGCGCCAGGCTGTAGAAGTCGTGGGCGAAGTCGTCGAGGTCGGCGGCGGTCAGCTTCAGGCGCCGCAGGAAGTAGTTGTACACCAGCACCGCCGGCACCGCGACGGCGATGCCGACACCGGTGGCGACCAGCGCCGCGCCGATCGGCCCGGCCACGGTTTCCAGGCTCGCCGAGCCCGCGGCACTGATGCCTTTCAAGGCCGACATGATGCCCCAGACGGTGCCGAACAGACCGATGAAGGGCGAGGTGCTGCCGATGCTCGCGAGGATTGCCAGGCCGCTTTCCAGCGAGCGCCGCTCACGCACGATCTGCTGGCGCAGGGCGCGCTCGAGGCGGTCCTGGTGGTTGATCGACTGACTGAGGTCAGTGCCCGGTTGATCGCTGACCTGGATCGCCGCGTAACCGGCCAGTGCCACGCGAGCGGCGGCGCCCGGTTGGCTATGGGCCAATTCAGCGGCGGAATCGAGACTGGAGGCGGCCCAGAAGTGTTTATGGAATTTGCGGTCCTGGGTCTTCAGGCGGGTGAACTGCACGCCCTTGAGCAAGGCCAGGCCCCATGTCGCGACAGAGAAGATAATCAACAGCCAGATGACGGCGTGTTCGATGGATTCGAAGGGGGATGCAATCAGGTTCATGGTCAGGCTCTCCAACAAGGCAATGGATCAGTTGTAGCGATG
Source organism: Pseudomonas sp. VI4.1 (assembly GCF_002029345.1). Taxonomy (NCBI): domain Bacteria; kingdom Pseudomonadati; phylum Pseudomonadota; class Gammaproteobacteria; order Pseudomonadales; family Pseudomonadaceae; genus Pseudomonas; species Pseudomonas sp. VI4.1. Next base: position 350 of record NZ_MULM01000058.1, on the reverse strand, counting down.
CGCCTTTTGTCAGGTGGCCCGCGGTCGATATCGTGAGGGTTGAGTTACTTGATTTTGAAGTCGATGGGCACGCTGACCCAGCCGTCCTGGGCGACATCGCCCTGCTTGGCCGGGACGAAACTCCAGCGTTTGACTGCAGCCAGGGCGGCGTCGTCGAGTTGATCGCGGCCACTGCTTTTCTGGATCTGGATGTCGCCGGGTTTGCCGCTGGCCAGGACATGCACCCGCAACAGCACCGTGCCTTCCCAGCCGCGACGCATGGCCAGCGAGGGGTATTCCGGCGCCGGGTTTTTCAGGTAACCGGCACTGGCCGGACGCCGGGGTCACCGGGTTTCGGTGCTGGGGGTCGC
>NZ_MULM01000059.1:0-11665 GCF_002029345.1 Pseudomonas sp. VI4.1 | reverse complement strand
CGCGAATGCGGTGTGCCATCCAGCAATGTGTTGAATGACACACCGCATTCGCGAGCAAGCCCGCTCCCACAGTTGGTCGGTGGTATTGGTAAGGGTGAATTCCAGCCATAAAAAAAGCACCCCGAAGGGTGCTTTGTCTGTCGCTGGAAGCTTAGCGTTTCAGCGAGGCCGGCAGGTGCGGCTGGATCGCCGTCAGTACTGCCTTGAAGCATTTGGTGTTACCGGCAACGATATGGCCTTTCTCGAGGAAGTCGTGACCGCCGGTGAAGTCGCTCACCAAGCCGCCGGCTTCCTGGATCAGCAGGGCGCCTGCGGCCATGTCCCACTCGGACAGGCCCGACTCCCAGAATGCGTCGAAACGGCCGGCGGCCACGTAGGCCAGGTCCAGGCTCGCCGAACCGGCGCGGCGGATGCCGGCAGTCTGGCCTACCAGGGCGCGGAACATGCCCAGGTAGTTGTCGAGGTTGTCCATCTGGTCATCGCGGAACGGGAAGCCGGTACCCAGCAGGGCGCCATCCAGGCTGGTACGACCGCTGACGCGCAGGCGACGACCGTTCAGTTGGGCGCCGCGACCACGGCTGGCGGTGAATTCTTCCTGGCGCACCGGGTCCAGAACGACTGCGTGTTCCAGGCGGCCGCGGTATTTGCAGGCGATGCTGACAGCGAAGTGTGGAATGCCGCGCAGGAAGTTGGTGGTGCCGTCCAGCGGATCGATGATCCACAGGTATTCTTCGCCTTCGATCCCTTTGCCGGCGTGCATGCCGGTTTCTTCACCCCTGATCGAGTGATTCGGGTAGGCCTTGCGCAGCGCGTCGATGATTTTCTGTTCGGCGGCGCGATCCACCTCGGACACATAATCCTTGGCGTCTTTTTCGTCGACCTTGATGGTATCCAGGCGCTCGATGGAGCGGAAGATCAATTCACTGGCGCTGCGGGCGGCGCGCAGCGCGATATTCAGCATGGGCTGCATGGATGTGTCACCTAAGGTTGTTAAAGAAAGCCGGGCATTCTACTCAGAAAGTTTCTACAGGTGAAGGACAGTGTGCGCATTCATAGCTTAACGGTAGGAGGAACTGTAAGATTTGCTCCCCATTGATGTGTTCGAGAGTGCCTCCCTTGCTGCAAAACATTCGTGTCGTCCTGGTCAATACCAGCCATCCCGGGAATATCGGCGGGGCTGCGCGTGCCATGAAGAACATGGGCCTGTCGCGGCTGGTGCTGGTCGAACCGCGGTTGTTCCCGCACCACGAGGCCGATGCTCGGGCTTCCGGCGCCGGGGACATCCTTGAAAACGCGCAAGTCGTCGCCACTTTGGAAGATGCCCTGGTCGGCTGCACGCTGGTGTTGGGCACCAGCGCCCGTGATCGGCGCATTCCCTGGCCATTGCTCGATCCGCGCGAATGCGGGGTGAGGGTGGTGGAGGAAGCCGCGCAGGGCACCGAGATTGCCCTGGTATTCGGTCGTGAAGACTCCGGCCTGACCAATGACGAGCTGCAACGATGTCATTATCACGTGCACATCCCCTCAGACCCCGAGTTCAGTTCGCTGAACCTGGGGGCGGCGGTGCAGGTGTTGAGTTATGAAGTGCGCATGTCCTGGCTCGCGGCCCAAGGCCAGCCGAGCAAGGTCGAGAAGGATGAAGTGGCGTCCACCAAGAGTGGTGAACTGGCGACCATGGATGAACTGGAGCGATTCTATGAGCACCTGGAGCAGACCCTGGTGGCCATCGAATTCCTCGATCCGGAAAAACCGCGGCACTTGATGGCGCGCCTGCGCCGGTTGTACGGACGCAGCTCGGTCAGCCGGGCGGAAATGAATATTTTGCGTGGCATCCTCACGGAAACCCAGAAAGCGGCCCGTGGCGAGCTTCTAAAGCGGAAGGATTAATGATGTTCGAGCGTTTGCGTGAAGATATCCAGAGTGTTTTCCATCGTGACCCGGCGGCGCGTAACGCATTTGAAGTCCTGACCTGCTACCCGGGCATGCACGCCATCTGGATCCATCGGCTGTCGGCGGCCTTGTGGCGCGCCGAGCTGAAATGGCTGGCGCGGCTGGTGTCGAACTTCGGTCGCTGGTTGACCGGGATCGAGATTCATCCGGGGGCCAAGGTCGGTCGGCGGTTCTTTATTGACCATGGCATGGGCATTGTCATTGGTGAAACGGCCGAGATCGGCGACGACGTCACCCTTTATCAGGGGGTGACGCTCGGCGGCACCAGCTGGAACAAAGGCAAGCGTCACCCGACACTGGAAGACGGTGTGGTGGTCGGCGCCGGTGCCAAGGTGCTCGGCCCGTTCACGGTGGGGGCGGGGGCCAAGGTCGGCTCCAATGCCGTGGTGACCAAGGCTGTGCCTGCCGGGGCGACCGTCGTCGGCATTCCCGGGCGGATCATTGTCAAATCCGATGAAGAGCAGGACGCCAAGCGCAAGGCCATGGCCGAGAAGATCGGTTTCGATGCCTACGGTGTCGGCGAAGACATGCCGGACCCGGTGGCGCGGGCCATCAATCAGTTGCTCGATCATCTGCAGGCGGTCGATGGGCGGCTGGAGGGGATGTGCGGGGCGTTGAAGGATCTGGGCAGTAATTACTGCGCCAAGGAGTTGCCTGAGCTGCGCGAGGAAGATTTTGCGTGTGTGAAGGACAAGGATCAGAGTCAGGCCGGCTAGATCGCGCCGACGCCTTCGCGGGCAAGCCTCGCTCCTACAGGTGATGCGTGATCCTTGTAGGAGCGAGGCTTGCCCGCGAAGAACGATGACGTGCAATTGCTGGCTGTAACCGGCCAGCCTTTGCTATGATGCTGCCGCTCTTTTGCGGGTAATCCCGAGTAAAACACTAGGTCTTATAGTTGACTTAAATACTCGGGAATTGCATACTCGCCCCATTCCGAACTCCGTGGTAATTGTCCATGCGACTGACTACAAAAGGCCGATACGCCGTGACCGCCATGCTTGACCTGGCGTTGCACGCGCAGCACGGGCCGGTGTCCCTGGCCGATATCTCCGAGCGCCAAGGCATCTCACTGTCCTACCTCGAACAGCTTTTCGCCAAGCTGCGTCGCAGCAACCTGGTCTCCAGCGTCCGCGGTCCGGGCGGCGGCTACCAGCTGTCGCGCGACATGCAGGGCATCCAGGTCGCCCAGGTGATCGATGCGGTGAACGAATCGGTCGATGCCACCAAGTGCCAGGGCCAGGGCGATTGCCATCACGGCGATACCTGCCTGACCCACCATTTGTGGTGCGATCTGAGCCTGCAGATTCACGAATTTCTGAGCGGTATCAGCTTGGCTGACCTTGTCACTCGCCGTGAGGTACAAGAAGTAGCCCAGCGTCAGGATCAGCGCCGTTGCAACAGCAAGGTGCCACGCCTGGACAAGATTGAAGCGTCCGCCGTCGAATGACAGCCAAAGAGCTAGCGGAACGCCAGCCAGCCTGATTTAGGAGATAGTCCATGAAATTGCCGATTTACCTTGATTACTCTGCGACCACCCCGGTCGATCCGCGTGTCGCGCAAAAGATGAGTGAATGCCTGCTGGTCGACGGAAACTTCGGTAACCCGGCGTCCCGTTCCCACGTGTTCGGCTGGAAAGCTGAAGAGTCGGTCGAAAACGCTCGTCGCCAGGTCGCTGACCTGGTCAACGCCGACCCGCGTGAAATCGTCTGGACCTCCGGTGCCACCGAATCCGACAACCTGGCAATCAAGGGTGCGGCGCATTTCTATGCGACCAAGGGCAAACACCTGATCACCACCAAGATTGAGCACAAGGCTGTCCTCGACACCATGCGCCAACTGGAGCGTGAAGGTTTCGAAGTGACCTACCTCGAGCCGCGCACCGATGGTCTGGTCACGCCTGAGATGGTCGAAGCCGCCCTGCGCGACGACACCATCCTGGTTTCGATCATGCATGTGAACAACGAAATCGGCACCATCAACGACATCGCCGCCATCGGCGAGTTGCTCCGTTCCAAGGGCATCCTGTTCCACGTCGACGCCGCTCAGTCCACTGGCAAGGTCGAGATCGACCTGTCGAAGCTGAAAGTCGACATGATGTCGTTCTCTGCCCACAAGACCTACGGTCCTAAAGGCATCGGCGCACTCTACGTCAGCCGCAAGCCGCGTGTTCGCATCGAAGCGACCATGCACGGCGGCGGTCACGAGCGTGGCATGCGTTCCGGCACCCTGGCGACCCACCAGATCGTCGGCATGGGCGAAGCGTTCCGCGTAGCCAAGGAAGACATGGCTGCCGAGAACGTACGGATCAAAGCGCTGAGCGACCGCTTCTTCAAGCAGGTCGAAGGCCTGGAAGAGCTGTACATCAACGGCAGCATGACCGCCCGCGTACCGCACAACCTGAACCTGAGCTTCAACTACGTCGAAGGCGAGTCGCTGATCATGGCGCTCAAAGACCTGGCGGTTTCGTCCGGTTCGGCCTGCACCTCGGCGTCCCTTGAGCCTTCGTACGTACTGCGCGCCCTGGGCCGCAACGACGAACTGGCACACAGCTCGATTCGCTTCACCTTCGGTCGTTTCACCACCGAAGAAGAAATCGACTACGCCGCGCAGAAAGTCTGCGAGGCCGTTACCAAGCTGCGCACCTTGTCGCCGCTGTGGGACATGTACAAAGACGGTGTCGACATTTCGAAAATCGAGTGGGCGGCACACTGATTTCAAGTCGCCGCAAAACAGCCCTGCCAGCCTTCTGGCGCAGGGCTTCAAGAGCGACTCTCTGATGAGTGAGGATTAAGAATCATGGCTTACAGCGAAAAGGTCATCGACCACTACGAAAACCCGCGCAACGTCGGCAAGATGGACGCGGAAGATCCTGATGTCGGCACCGGCATGGTCGGCGCTCCGGCGTGCGGCGATGTGATGCGCCTGCAAATCAAGGTCAACGAAGCCGGCATCATCGAAGATGCCAAGTTCAAGACCTACGGTTGCGGTTCGGCGATCGCCTCCAGCTCCCTGGCGACCGAGTGGATGAAAGGCAAGACTCTGGATGAAGCAGAGACCATCAAGAACACTCAGCTGGCCGAAGAACTGGCCTTGCCACCGGTGAAAATTCACTGCTCCGTGCTTGCTGAAGACGCCATCAAGGCGGCCGTTCGCGACTACAAGCAGAAGAAAGGCTTGATCTGACTTTCAAGTTTTGGCGACGAGTAAGGAGTCACCGATGGCTATCAGCATGACAGAAGCGGCAGCTCAACACGTGCGACGCTCCCTCAACGGGCGCGGCAAAGGTGAAGGGATTCGTCTGGGTGTTCGCACCACAGGCTGTTCCGGCCTTGCCTACGTGCTGGAGTTCGTCGACGAGGTGGTCGCAGAGGACCAGGTGTTCGAAAGTCACGGCGAAAAAGTGATCATCGACCCGAAAAGCCTGGCCTACCTGGACGGCACCGAACTCGATTTCGTCAAGGAAGGGTTGAACGAAGGCTTCAAGTTCAACAACCCCAACGTGCGCGGTGAATGTGGCTGCGGCGAAAGCTTCAATATCTGAGGCTTCTTGTGGGTACTCCTTGTCATTTCGCTTTATTCGAGCTGCAGCCGAGTTTCAATCTGGATCTCGAGCAGCTGGCCACGCGCTACCGAGAGTTGGCGCGCGGTGTTCATCCGGACCGCTTTGCCGACGCTTCCGAGCGTGAGCAGCGGCTGGCGCTAGAGCAATCCGCGAGCCTCAACGAGGCCTACCAGACGCTCAAGAGTCCCCCCAAGCGCGCGCGATACCTGCTCGCCATGGGTGGTGGCGAGCTGCCGCTGGAGGTCACGGTGCACGATCCGGCGTTCCTTCTGCAGCAGATGGAGCTGCGAGAAGAGCTCGAAGACCTGCAAGACAGTGCCGACATGGCCGGTATTGCAGCGTTCAAGCGCCGCCTGAAAACCGCTCAGGATGAACTGAACCAAAGCTTCGCAGCCTGTTGGAATGATGCAGCGCAACGTGAGCAGGCCGAACGCCTGATGCGGCGCATGCAGTTCCTCGACAAGCTCACCTACGAAGTGCGCCAATTAGAAGAGCGCCTCGACGATTAACCCAGTGCCGCTCCGGTCGCACGCCTGATATACAGATAAGTCCTGATAACGATGGCCCTACTGCAGATCGCCGAACCCGGCCAAAGTCCTCAACCGCACCAGCGTCGTCTGGCTGTGGGGATCGACTTGGGCACTACCAATTCGCTGGTCGCTGCATTGCGCAGTGGTCTTTCCGAGCCCCTGGCCGACGCAGAAGGGCGGGTCATCCTGCCGTCTGCCGTGCGCTACCACGCCGACCGCGTCGAAGTCGGCGAGTCAGCCAGGCTGGCAGCCGCCACCGATCCCTTGAACACCGTGCTGTCGGTCAAGCGCTTGATGGGTCGTGGCCTGTCCGACGTCAAGCAGCTGGGCGACCAGTTGCCGTACCGCTTTGTCGGCGGCGAGTCGCACATGCCGTTCATCGACACCGTGCAAGGTCCGAAAAGCCCGGTCGAAGTCTCCGCCGATATCCTCAAGGTGCTGCGTCAGCGCGCCGAGGCTGCGTTGGGCGGCGAACTGGTGGGGGCGGTGATCACCGTTCCGGCCTATTTCGACGATGCCCAGCGGCAAGCCACCAAGGACGCGGCCAAGCTGGCCGGCCTGAACGTGCTGCGGCTGCTCAATGAGCCGACCGCGGCCGCTGTGGCTTATGGTCTGGACCAGCATGCCGAAGGCCTGGTGGCGATTTATGACCTGGGCGGCGGTACGTTCGATATTTCGATTCTGCGCCTGACCGGCGGAGTCTTCGAAGTGCTGGCTACCGGTGGCGACAGCGCCCTGGGCGGCGACGACTTCGATCACGCGATCGCTCGCTGGATCATCGAGGGCGCTGGCCTGTCGGATGACCTGGATCCGGGTGTGCAGCGTCATCTGTTGCAAACCGCCTGTGCGGCCAAGGAAGCCCTGACCAACGCCGCGTCCGTTGCCGTGGTGTATGGCGACTGGCAAGCCGAGTTGAGCCGTGAAGCCTTCAATGCGCTGATCGAGCCGATGGTTGCGCGCAGCCTGAAGGCGTGCCGCCGCGCTGTGCGCGATTCCGGTATCGAGCTGGATGACGTGCATGCGGTGGTCATGGTCGGCGGCTCGACCCGCGTGCCTCGCGTTCGCGAAGCCGTGGCTGAAGCCTTCGGTCGCCAGCCGCTGACCGAAATCGATCCGGATCAAGTGGTGGCCATTGGTGCTGCGATCCAGGCCGATACCCTGGCCGGCAACAAGCGTGACGGTGACGAACTGCTGCTGCTTGACGTGATTCCGTTGTCCCTGGGGCTGGAAACCATGGGCGGCCTGATGGAGAAGGTGATTCCGCGCAACACCACCATCCCCGTCGCCCGCGCCCAGGATTTCACCACCTATAAAGACGGCCAGTCGGCCATGGCGATCCACGTGTTGCAGGGTGAGCGCGAGCTGATCAGCGACTGCCGCTCCCTGGCGCGCTTCGAATTGCGCGGCATTCCGGCGATGGTGGCCGGTGCGGCGAAGATTCGCGTGACTTTCCAGGTCGATGCCGATGGTCTGCTCAGCGTGGCTGCCCGTGAGCTGGGTTCGGGCGTTGAAGCGAGCATCCAGGTCAAGCCGTCCTACGGCCTGACCGACGGCGAAATCGCCAAGATGCTCAAGGATTCGTTCCAGCACGCCAATGACGACAAGGTCGCCCGTGTCCTGCGTGAACAGCAGGTCGATGCCCGGCGCCTGATCGAAGCGGTGCAGGCTGCCCTCGATGTCGATGGCGAGCGCCTGCTCGACGCCGAAGAGCGCATGGTCATCGAGTTGCAGATGCAGGAACTGGCCGAACTGATGAAAGGTTCCGATGGCTACGCCATCGAGCAGCAGACCAAGCGTCTGTCGCAAGTGACCGATGCTTTTGCTGCCCGCCGCATGGATTTGACGGTGAAAGCCGCTCTATCGGGGCGCAACCTGAATGAAATCGAGGATATCTGATGCCGCAGGTCATTTTTCTGCCTCACGAGAAGTTTTGCCCGGATGGCATGGTTGTGGAGGCTGAGCCGGGTATCTCCATTCTCGAGCTGGCCCATGAACACCATATCGAGATGGAAAGCGCCTGTGGCGGCGTCTGCGCCTGCACCACCTGCCACTGCATCATCCGCGAAGGTTTCGACTCGCTGGAAGAAGCGGATGAGCTGGAAGAAGACTTTCTTGATCGGGCCTGGGGTCTGGAGGCGCAATCGCGTCTAGGCTGTCAGGCGATCGTCGGGACTGAAGACCTGACGGTCGAAATTCCGAAATACTCGCTCAACCATGCAGCCGAAGCGCCGCACTGATTCAAGGAACCGACATGAGTCTGAAATGGGTTGATGTGCTGGAAATCGCGATCCAGCTGGCTGAATCGAAGCCGGAAGTGGATCCGCGTTACGTGAACTTCGTCGATCTGCACAAGTGGGTGCTGGCATTGCCGGAGTTCAGCGATGATCCGACCCGCGGTGGCGAGAAGGTGCTTGAAGCCATCCAGGCCGCCTGGATCGAAGAAGCCGATTGATTCTGCACCGCACGCAGTTAGGCAATACCCAAGAACCCGCGTATAATTCGCGGGTTTAATTTTTCACAAATTACCGTTTCTGGAGTTACACCATGGCTGTTCAACGTACTTTCTCCATCATCAAGCCTGACGCTGTTGCAAAAAACGTTATCGGCGAGATCACCACTCGTTTCGAAAAAGCTGGCCTGCGCGTTGTAGCTTCGAAACTGAAGCAACTGTCCAAAGCCGAAGCCGAAGGCTTCTACGCTGAGCACAGCGCTCGTGGTTTCTTCGGCGACCTGGTTGCTTTCATGATCTCCGGTCCGGTTGTCGTTCAGGTTCTGGAAGGCGAAAACGCTATCGCTCTGAACCGTGAGCTGATGGGCGCCACCAACCCTAAAGAAGCGGCTGCCGGCACCATCCGCGCTGACTTCGCTGATTCGATCGACGCCAACGCTGTACACGGTTCGGACTCCGAAGCCGCTGCCGCTCGCGAAATCTCGTACTTCTTCGCAGCTACTGAAGTAACCACTCGCTAAGCATTGGCTTAAAGAGTGAAGGTGAATCCATGACTACATCGACTGTTAAAACTAACCTGCTGGGTCTGACTCAGCTGGAAATGGAAAAATTCTTCGACTCAATCGGGGAGAAGCGTTTCCGTGCCGGTCAGGTAATGAAATGGATTCACCACCTTGGCGTCGATGATTTCGACGCCATGACTAACGTCAGCAAGGCCCTGCGCGACAAGCTCAAGGTGATTGCCGAAGTTCGCGGTCCGGAAGTCGTCAGCGAGGACATCTCCACCGACGGCACCCGTAAATGGGTGGTGCGCGTGGCGTCCGGCAGCTGCGTCGAGACCGTGTACATTCCCCAGGGCAAACGCGGCACGTTGTGCGTTTCGTCCCAGGCAGGCTGTGCCCTGGATTGCAGTTTCTGCTCCACCGGCAAGCAAGGTTTCAACAGCAACCTCACCGCCGCCGAAGTCATCGGCCAGGTGTGGATTGCCAATAAATCGTTCGGCAGCATCCCGGCGACCGCCGACCGTGCCATCACCAACGTGGTGATGATGGGCATGGGTGAGCCGCTGCTGAACTTCGACAACGTCGTGGCCGCCATGCACCTGATGATGGATGACCTCGGCTATGGCATCTCCAAGCGCCGCGTGACCCTGTCCACGTCGGGCGTGGTGCCGATGATCGATGAGCTGTCCAAGCACATCGACGTGTCCCTGGCGTTGTCCCTGCACGCGCCGAATGACGCATTGCGTAACCAGTTGGTGCCGATCAACAAGAAGTATCCACTGAAGATGCTGCTTGAATCGTGCCAGCGCTACATGTCGTCCCTGGGCGAGAAGCGCGTGCTGACCATCGAGTACACCTTGCTCAAGGACATCAACGACAAGGTCGAGCACGCGGTCGAGATGATCGAACTGCTCAAGAACATCCCGTGCAAGATCAACCTGATTCCGTTCAACCCGTTCCCGCATTCCGGTTACGAGCGTCCGAGCAATAACGCGATTCGTCGTTTCCAGGATCAGCTTCACCATGCCGGCTTCAATGTCACCGTGCGCACCACCCGCGGCGAAGACATCGATGCCGCGTGTGGCCAATTGGTAGGGCAGGTGCTGGATCGCACCCGTCGTAGCGAACGTTATATCGCCGTGCGCGAGTTGAGCGCCGAAAACGATATGGCACAGAACGCTGCGAACAATAATTAAGAGAGGATCTCTATGTCCCTGCGCTTAGCGCTGCTGTTGCTGCTGGCCAGTCTGTGTACTGGTTGTGTCCTGTCGGGCGATTTCAACCCGATGAAGACCAGCAAGGGCCGTGATGAAGCGCGGGTCGCCTATGTGCAATTGGGGCTCGGCTACCTGCAACAGGGCATGACCGAACGCGCCAAGGTGCCGCTGAAAAAGGCCTTGGAACTGGACAGCTCGGACCCCGACGCCAATGCGGCGCTGGGGCTGGTGTTCCAGGCCGAGATGGAGCCGGAGCTGGCCGACCAGCATTTTCGCAAGGCGCTGTCCGGCCGTCCCGACGATGCGCGAATCCTCAATAACTACGGCAGTTTTCTTTTCGAACAGAAACGTTACAAAGAGGCTTACGAGCGCTTCGAGCAGGCCGCTGCCGATACCCTGTATCCTGAGCGTTCGCGAGTCTTCGAGAACCTGGGCATGACCGCTTCCAAGCTCGGCCAGCGTGACCTGGCCCAGCAACAACTGGAAAAAGCCCTGCGCTTGAATCGCCAACAACCACGTGCCTTGCTGGAAATGGCTGAGTTGTCTTACGAAGACAGGCATTATGTGCCCGCGCGTGACTATTACGACCGTTTCAGCCAGCTCACCGAGCAAAATGCACGTAGTCTATTGCTCGGCGTCCGGCTGGCAAAAGTGTTCGAAGATCGCGACAAGGCTGCCAGTTTTGGCCTGCAACTAAAACGACTCTATCCCGGTACGCCGGAATATCAGCAATACCTGTCGGAGCAATGATGAAAGCGGTGCATCCCGAAGTTGTAGCAGCGAATCGCGTTAATCCCGGTGATACATTGCGCCAGGCTCGCGAAAGCAATGGCTGGTCGCTGGCCGAAGTGGCCCTCAAGCTCAACCTCACCGTCAATTCCCTGGGCAATCTGGAAGCCGGCGCATTCGACAAGCTGCCGGGGCATACCTTTGCCCGCGGTTACATCCGCGCCTACGCCAAATTGCTGGGCATGGATCAAACCGTGCTGGTGCAACAGTTCGACCAGTCGACCGGCACCGATTCCCAAGGCAGCGCCGTTCACAGCCTGGGTCGTATCGAAGAGCCGGTCCGGGTGTCCCACACCATTTTGCGGATTGTCAGCCTGTTGTTGCTGATCGCGGTGATCGGTGGCGGATTTATCTGGTGGCAGGACCAGACGTCTTCGCGCACCAAGGAGCCGGTCACTCTGAGCCCGGAACACGTCGAAGTCGAAGGCGCCGACGGCACGACCCAGATCCATCCGCTGGACGAGCCGGAAGACCAGGCCGTCGCGCAGGGCGAGGCTGAAGGTGCGACCGCGCTCGCCTTGCCGCAGGCCGAGACTTCGGCTGACGCCTCGACCGCCGCTGAAGCCACCGTACCCGCTACTCCGGCGCCCGCCGCACCGGCGCGCAGCAACGCGCCAGTTGTCGCCACGCCGGCAACGCCAGGGCCCGCTGTTCCCGCGGTACCG
>NZ_MULM01000060.1:0-12289 GCF_002029345.1 Pseudomonas sp. VI4.1 | reverse complement strand
CACGCCAGGCCCAAGGCCCCGGTGGGCGGCGCGGCGGACTTCGGTGTCCGGATCGTCACTGGCCAGCCGGGCCAGCGCCGGCAAGGCATCGAGCTGCTTGAGCCAGCCGAGTACGCCGACGGCTTCGCGGCGAACGCTGGCGTCTTCATCATTCAGCGCGACCGCTGCAGCTTGCGCGGCATCGGGAAAGCGCAACTCGCGCAAGGCCCTGAACGCGGCGACGCGCACGCTGATGTCGTCATGCCCGGTCCACGGCAGAATCACCCGGCCCGCCGCTTCGCTCTTGATCAGGCTGAGGCTTTGCGCGGCAGCGGCCTGCACCGCCTGGGAGGGATCGGTCAAGGCCCGGCACAGTGCGTCGACCACGGGCGCGTCCTCCCAGGCCTCCAGCAGCCGCGCCGCTTCGGCGCGAACCTCTGCGGTCGGGTCCTTGCGCCAGCCGATCGACCAGCCACAGCAGGCCATCCGGCTCCTCGAGGTCGGCCAGTTCGATCAGGGCAATCCGCCGCACGCCGGGATCTTCATCGGTCAGGCGCGGTTGCAGGGCAAGAATGTCGTCGTTATCGGTTACATCGAATAGAGAGGTCATAGGGCAAACCGCGGCAGTTTATTTTCAGGGGGAAGTCCGAGAGGGTTCAGGCGCGCAGCTGCCGACCATCTTCGTGACGCAGCAACTCGAGGCAATGACGCTTCAAGCGGGAGAACGCGTGACTTGTCACCAGCTCAGTGGTGCGCGGCCGGGGAAAATCCAGACGCAGGTCTTCGATGATCCGGCCCGGGCGCGAACTCATCACCAGCAGACGGTCGGCGAGGAACAGCGCTTCGTCGATGTCATGGTGACGAACACGACCGTGGTGCGGATGCGCGTCCAGATATCCAGCAGCAGTTCCTGCATGTTCAACCGGGTCAGGGCATCAAGGGCGCCGAAAGGCTCGTCCATCAGCAACAGCCGTGGGCGATTGATCAGCACCCGGGCGATTTCCACCCGCTTGCTGCATGCCGCCGGACAGCTGATCGGGCCAGCGCTCGGCAAAACCTGCGAGGCCGACCAACGCGAGGATTTCGTCGGCGGCCCGGTGCCGTTCGGCTTTGCCGATGCCACGCATTCTCAGGCCGAAGGCGACGTTCTCGCGCACCGTGCGCCAGGGGAACAGCGTGTGATGCTGAAACACCATGCCGCGCTGGGGCGATGGGCCCGAGACTGGCGCGCCGTCGACGTTCAGGGTGCCGGTATGGCTTTGCAGATGCCCGGCCAATGCGCCGAGCAAGGTCGATTTGCCGCAACCGGACGGCCCGAGAATGCACACGAACTGCCCCGGCTCGATCTGGCAGTCCAGGCCTTGCACGGCTTCGAAGGCGTGTTTGTCCTGGCCGAGGACAATGGACAATTGGCGGATGTCGATCCGTCCTTCAGGGGTTTGCATCACGCTCATCAGGTTTTTCCTCGTGGTCGGTGCCAGGGCGTGAACAACCCGCCCAGCCGTTTGATCAGCAGACTGCTGCCCATCCCGAGTACGCCGATCAGCAACATGCCGACCACGATGTCGGCGTAGTTCTGGATGGTGTAGGACTCCCAGGTGTAATAGCCGATGCCGTACTGGCCGGAGATCATTTCCGCGGTGACCAGGCAGAACCACGACGTGCCCATGCCGATGGCCAGGCCGGTGATGATGCTCGGTGCGGCGCCGGGCAGGATCACTTCCAGCAGAATCGCCCGCCGCCCTGCCCCGAGGCTTTTCGCCGAGGCGATCAGCCGCGGGTCGACGCCTTCGACGCCGTGCACGGTGTTGAGCAGGATCGGGAACAGCGCGCCGGTGAAGGTGATGAAGACCATCGACAGCTCGGACGACGGGAACATCAGGATCGCCAGCGGAATCCAGGCCACCGCCGGAATCGGCCGCAGGACTTCCAGGGGCGGCAGCAACACGTCTTCAGCCCATGTCGAGCGACCGATGGCCAGGCCGAGGGCGACGCCGATGATCAGCGCCGCGAGGTAACCGGCAAACACCCGGCCGAGGCTGCTGCTCAGGTGCTGGACCAGCTTGCCGGAATCGCCGAGACCGAGGGCGGCGTCGATCACCGCGAGCGGCGTCGGGACGTTGGCGAAAGTCACCAGGCCAAGGTTCCAGTGGCCACTGGCGGCGAATTGCCAGAACAGGAGGCAGAGCAGCAATGAGGCGGCTCTTGGAACCCAGCGCAAATATGATCGGTACACAATTCTTCCTCTCAACCTTGAACCCTGTAGGAGCCCGGCTTGCCGGCGAAGGCGTCGGACCAGCCAGCATCAATGTTGAATGCCAGACCGTTTTCGCGAGCAGGCTCGCCCCTACAATGGATCTTTGGTGAACTCGATATTTTCATACGACGTCGTTCGCCTGTAGGAGCCGGCTTGCCGGCTCCTACACAGGACCGCGAGGTCAGCGGACGGCAACGGCCTGGGTGGTGGCATCGGTGAAATCGAACACCTTGCCGCCTTGGGCCGTGGCGAACTGCTGGGCCTGGCCTTTGAGCAGGAACGCGCTCAGGCGCCCTTGCGCATCACTGGCAAACCACGCCTGATCCGCCAGCAACTTGATCCCGCTGTCACTCGCCTGGGCATACACCGCGCGGATGTTCCTGCCTTCCTGCTTCAGGCTCGCCAGCGCGCTGAACGCCGACTCCACCGAGGCGTATTGACGGACTTTCGCCTCGCCGCGCACCCAGATCCCGGCCACATGGCTGAAATCGGTGATGGCCTTGCCGCTCAGTGCGTCCACCGTGGTCAGCGGCGTCGGCTGGTAATTGGCAAGCTGTGCGCTGTAATCCAGGTTGGAGGCCTTGAAGGCGGCGCGGATGTATTGATCGTCGATGAAGGTGTTCAGGTCGAGACCGCGGTCAGCCTTCTTCAGCAGCTTGAGGGTATCGATGGCGGTGCGACGGCCTGACGGTATTCCGGCTTCCAGCTCAGGTCGCGGGTCTGCACCCCGAGCGGGCCGTAGAACAGGTAATTGACCTCGGCATCGACCCCGGTGACCTTGGCGATCAACTCGCTGTACTTCTCGGGTTCGGCCGTCAGTAACTGGTTGGCTTCGAGACTGGCGCGAAGGTAGGCGACGACAATTTCCGGGTACTTTTTCGCGTATGCCTGATCGACCAGTGCGCCGTGGAACGTCGGAGCGTTCGCCTGGGAACCGTCATAGATCTTGCGCGCAAAACCACGGCTCGGGAACAGTTCGGCGAAGGGCACGAAGTCGGCGTGGGCGTCGATTTTCCCGGCCTGCAACGCCGAGCCTGCGACCTCCGGCGGCTGGGCGATGATGTTCACGTCTTTGAGTGGGTCCCAGCCCTGGGCGGCCACGGCGCGCAGCAACATGCCATGGGCGGTGGAGGCGAACGGCACGGAAATGGTCTTGCCCTTGAGCTCGGCCAGTGACTGCACGGTAGAGGCGCTCGGTACCACGATGCCGTTGCCGCTGCCCTTGATACTGCCCGACAGCACACTGATGAACAGGCTGTGCTTGCCCGCGGTTTCGAACGCCACGCCGTTGAACGACCCGGGGAAATCGGCCATGGCGCCGAAGTCGAGTTTGCCGGCAACCATCTCGTTGGTCAGGGGCGCGCCGCTGGTGAAGTTCTTCCACTGCACCTCGTATTGGGCATCCTTGTAGGGGCCGTCATGGGGCAGGTATTTGTCCAACAAGCCCAACTCGCGAATCAACAGACCGCCGGCGGCGCAGTTGATCGTGGTGTCCTGGGTGCCGATGGCAATGCGGATGGTTTCGGCTTGCGCCGGCAAGGTGAATGAAGCCAGTACCAGACCGGCAAATGCTGCACGCAATAACATAGGTAGATCCCCTCGAATCATTTTTTGGATATTCGTCTCCGCCACGATCAGGGCGCGGTGGGAAACGAGGGGTGGTTTGAAGCAAGCGTCCGGGGGTGGCCGGATAGCTTTGTGGTTGTTTCGGCTGGCCTCTTCGCGGGCAAGCCCGCTCCCACAGGTTGCTTGGCGTACGCAAGATTTACGGTTGGCCTCGATCCACTGTAGGAGCCGGCTTGCTGGCGAAGACGTCAGCACATTCAACATCTCTGTCACTGACACACCGCTTTCGCGGGCAAGCCCGCTCCCACAGGTTTCCCTGGCGTCTGCAAAATTCGTTTCGGCACAAATCCCTGTAGGAGCCAGCTTGCTGGCGAAGGCGTCAACACATTCAACATCTCTGTCACTGACACACCGCTTTCGCTGGCAAGCCAGCTCCTACAGGGTCCCGGTTTCAGCGCAACAGATACGGAATCTCGACTTTCACCGCCCCGGTCGGGCAGTCCTTTTCACAGGGCATGCAGTACCAGCATTCATCGAAGGCCATATAGGCTTTCTGCGTGCCCGGGTTGATCGCCAGCAGGTCCATCGGGCAAACATCCACGCACACGGTGCAGCCTTTATGGGCGATGCACAGATCCTCATCGACCGTGACCGGCGCGTTTGAGCGAAAGAAGATTTCCTGGGGTTGATAAGCCATTTCGCGGTCTCTCTTCGGGTGAGGCTCAGGCAGCAAAGGCACCGACTCGCAGCCGGTCGTAGGCCTGCATTTCCTCGGCATCCAGCGGGATGATGTAAGGCTCGACGGCTTTCTTGAAACTGCTCATCTGCCCGTTTTCATCCTTCTTCAGGTGGCAATGGCAGAACCAGTCGCTGTCGTTGCGTTGCGGGTGGTCGACCCGATAGTGGTACAGCCCCCAGCGACTCTCGGCGCGGAACAGCGAAGCGCGGGCGGCCATTTCGGCACAGTCGCGGATCATGCTGACTTCCATGGCGCGCATCAGTTCATGGGCGTTGTGGGCCTTGATCTGATCGAGATCGCGCTGGATATCGCTGAAGCGTTGCAGGCCGATCTGCATCTTCCTGGTGACTTTCGGCGGCTGCAGGTAGTCGTTCACAAAACGCCGCAGCTTGTACTCGACTTGCGCGGGCGGCAGACCGTGTTCACGATCCAGTGGCGCATAGACCCGGGCCTGTTCCGTTTCGATCTGCTGCGCATCGACCGCTGAAAACTCGCGCCCGGCGACAAAATCCGCCGCGTTGGTGCCGGCGAACCAGCCATAGGTGAACGCACCGAGCATGTAGTTGTGCGGCACCGCGGCCATGTCGCCCGCCGAGTACAAGCCCTTGACCGACGTCTCGGCCTTCTCGTTGACCCACACCCCCGACGCCGAGTGACCGCTGCAAAATCCGATCTCCGAGATGTGCATCTCGACCATCTGCGTGCGGTAGTCAGTGCCGCGGTTGGCGTGGAACTGGCCGCGACTCGGGCGTTCGTTGCTGTGCAGGATCTCTTCGATGTTCTGGATGGTTTCCTCGGCCAGGTGATCGAGCTTGAGGAACACCGGGCCGTTGCCGCTTTCGAGCTCCTGGTGGAACTCCCACATCATCTGCCCGCTCCAGTAGTCGCACTCGATGAAACGTTCGCCCTTGTTGTTGGCGGTGTAACCGCCCAATGGGCCGGTGACGTAGGCGCAGGCCGGGCCGTTGTAGTCCTTGATCAGCGGGTTGATCTGGAAGCATTCCAGGTTCGCCAGTTCCGCGCCGGCGTGATAGGCCATCGCGTAACCGTCGCCGGCATTGGTCGGGTTTTCATAGGTGCCCATCAGGTAACCCGAGGACGGCAGCCCCAGGCGCCCGGCCGCGCCACAGCACAGAATTACCGCTTTGGCTTTGATCACATGGAAGTCCGCGGTGCGGCAATCGAAGCCCATTACGCCGTTGACCGCACCCCCTTCGTCCGTCAGCAAGCGCGTGCAGACCAGCCGATTGGTGATGCTGACCCGTGCCCGCTTCAACTGGCGGTACAGGACTTTCTTGATGTCATGCCCTTCCGGCATCGGCAGCACGTAGGCGCCCATGTGGTGGACCTTCTTCACCGCGTAGTCGCCGGTTTCGTCCTTCTCGAATTTCACGCCCCAGCGATCGAGCTGCTCGATGGTTTCGAAGCTATGGGTCGCGTAGGCATACACCGCCGCCTGATTGACGATGCCGTCGTTGGCGATGGTGATTTCCTTGGTGTACTGCTCCGGCGTCGAGTGACCGGGAATGATCGCGTTGTTCAGGCCGTCCATGCCCATGCTGATCGCGCCGCTGCGCTTGACGTTGGCCTTGTCGATCAGCAGCACCCGCAGCTCGCGGTTGCGTTCCTTGGCCTTGATCGCCGCCATGGGCCCGGCGGTGCCGCCGCCGATCACGACGATGTCGTATTCCTGCTCAAGCGTGCTTCTGGTGGTAGCGTTGTGGGTCATGCCTGATCCCCTTTTTGCCGGTCGATTCGCAGGCGGTACTGGAAGGCATCGCCGCGGTAGTAAAGGTGTTCGAAGTCCAGGGGCTGGCCGCTGGCGTCGTGGGTCAGACGCTCGATGCGCATGATCGGCGAGCCGGCTTCGACGTTCAGCGCCTGGGTCAGGTCGCTGTCGGCGAGTACCGCGTCGATGGCCAGGTCGGCGTGACCGAGGGCCAGGCCACAGTCGTTCTCGAGGATCAGGAAAATGTCGCGGGTGACCAGATCGGCCTTTTCCAGCCGCTCGCCAACCGCCTTGGGCAGGTAGGTGATCTCCAGCGAGATCGGCTCGCGATTGATCAGCCGCACCCGTTTGATCTGCGCCACAATCTCGCCTTCGGCCACCCGCAGACGCTCGGCGACGAGCTTGTCGGCCGGGATGAATCTGAAGCTGCGCAGGCGGTTGATCACTTCGTAGCCGCGACCGGTCATGGACTCGGCCAGGCCTTGCAAGGTGCTGACGTTCTGAAAGGTTTTCGGTTTGGCGACGAAGGTGCCCTTGCCGTGGATCTTGAAGATCAGGCCTTCTTTCTGCAGGTCCCCAAGCGCCTGGCGCACGGTGATGCGGCTGACCTTGAACAGCGCGCCGAGCTCGCTTTCGGACGGCATCTGGCTGTCTTGCGGATATTCGCCGTCGAGGATGCGGGCGCGCAGTACATCCCGCAGTTGGGTGTGTAGCGGAACACTGCTCAGGGATAGAACGTTATCGGTCATGGAGGATCACTTGTCATAACGAGTTATGACGTGATCTTAAAGTTCTAACAGATGGCTTGAGAAATACTGTTTGGGAATAAGGTTAGATGCGCAGCGCCAGTCCTTGTGGAAGCGAGCTTGCTCGCGAAGGCGTCGTGTCAGTCAACATCATTGCCGACTGCGCCAACGCTATCGCGAGCAAGCTCGTCCCACAGGTTCAGCTGCGCTTGAGTATTTGGTCCATCACCCAATCGGTTTTCAACGCCTCTTCGGCCACCGCCGGATGCCGGGATTCGCCCCGGATATGCGCGTTCATGCCCAGCACGTGATGCCACTGGATGTGGTGGTGATGTTCAATGTGCAGGCTGAGGTGTTCATCCGCTTCAAGCTGAACCGGATGCTCATCGAATACCGAAAAGCTGATCCGCCCTTTGCTGCCGATCACCTCGACCCGGTCCTCGCGCCGATCCGCGACAAAGTTCCAGCAGCCCATGCCCATCGCCCCGCTGGCAAAGCGCCAACTGGCACTGACCGCATCTTCGGCGGCATACAACCCGGCCTGTCGTGCAGTGAAACCGGCAACTTCGACGATGTCACCGAGCAGGTACTGAAACAGGTCCAGGCCATGGCTGGCCAGGTCTGCGAAATAGCCACCACCGGCAATCGCCGGATCGGTACGCCAGTTGCCGGCACCGCCGCGATCCTCTGCCGACGGCGCCTTGGTCAGGGTCCAGCTCAGGTGCCGGACCTCGCCGATTCGCCCCGCTTCCAACCACTGCCGCACCTGCTGGAAACGCGGCAACGAACGTCGGTAATAGGACACGAACAGGTGCAGCCCGGCATCGGCAAAGACCTGTTGCATCTCCCGGCTTTGCCCGGCATTCAGCGACATCGGTTTTTCGACACAGCAATGTTTACCCGCGGCGGCCACTCTCAAGGCGTAGGCGTAATGACTGTCGGGCGGCGTGGCGATGTACACCGCGTCCACCTCGGGATCGTTGATCAACGCCTCGACGTCGGTGTAGGTCCTGGCGATGCCGTGGCGCGCAGCATAATCGGTCACCACCTCCAGCCGTCGCCCCATCACCGCCACCAGCGCCGAGCCGGGAGCCTTGTAGAAGGCCGGTCCGCTCTTGCGCTCAGCGACGCTGCCACACCCGATCATGCCCCAGCGCACCAGGTTCATATTCACTCCTTGATAATCAGCCGACGCGCAATGCGCGCAAATCCCGAATCCGGCAACGATCCCCTGTAGGAGCTGGCTTGCCAGCGAAGGCGCCCTCGAGCCTTGCAGCGCCCATCACGACGCCTTCGCCAGCAAGCCGGCTCCTACACAGGTAACCGGGCCGTACACCAATCCCGAATTCGACAACGATCCCCTGTAGGAGCTGGCTTGCCAGCGAAGGCGCCCTCCAGCCTTGCAGCGCCCATCACGACGCCTTCGCCAGCAAGCCGGCTCCTACACACAGTTCAGCCGACGCGCAATGCGCGCAAATCCAGATGACTATCCTTGAGCGGCGGGCACCAGTAATAGCCGCCCGTGATCGGCCGGCTCATGCGGTACAGACCATCGGTGATGCCGTCTTCCAGGCCGCTCATGCGCCGCAATTGGGCTTCGAACGCATCGAGGGAAAAACCGAAGGCGAGGAACATCAGGCCGGCGCGGTCACCTTCGATCCACGGCATCGAACGACGGACCACGAACGCTTCAGGGGCGAAGCTTTCCTGGGCGGTGCGTTTGACGTGGGCAGAGATCGGCGCATCGTCGTGCTCTTCGTTGTCGCTCAGGCGGCGGCCCATGATGTTGTCCTTCTCATGGGAAGGCATCGCATTGAAGCCTTTGAGGTCGTGCTGCCACTGCTGGATCGCGGCGAAACTGCCTCCCACCTGGCCTTCGGCGCCCTCACCCACCAGCGCGGCGGCCACGGCGGCTTCGTCGTGGGGGTTTTCGGTGCCGTCTTCGTAACCGGTCAGGTCATGCCCGGTGAGGTGGCGGAACGTTTCGTTCATCTGCACCAGGCGCAAGGCCGGGGCCAGGGCGGCTTCGATGGCGTTGCTGCGATTGAGCAACTCGCCACGGTCGACTCCGTGCAACCAGCACCATAGCGCGTGCTGGGTCGACGGGTTGTCGACGCCGACCCCGGTCAGCGCCGGAAAGGGACGCAGGCCTTCGATCTGGCCATGAAGCGCCTTGACCAGGGACTCGCCGAAACCGACCACAACCGACTTGCCGTCCACCAGTTGCATCAAGTTGTCGAGCGCGGCCGGGAGTGCAGCGGTCGATTCCAGTGCGAAGAACATATGACGGGCTTGAGGGGGGACTGGGGTGGCGAGAATGCCCGGCTGGTAGTGGCTCATATGAACTCCTTTGGAAAGAGCGCGAAGTTTACCTCCAGCGTTGGCCGTTGTGTGTTCCCGGGGTAAAAGATTGCTGCCTCGCCGCACGGCGCAGGGACTTTTAACCAATCAGGACAGGCAGCATGCCGTGGGTCATGACAATCGGTGCAGCGATCTGGTAAAACGTTTCAGCCAGGCTGATCGAACGCGCAGCCTGCTCAGGGTTTCAAACCACTGCGCGACTGGTTTCCACTACTTTCGACAGCCGCGTCGTGATCAGGCCTTGACCTGATCGCAGTGCATGGCGATAACAGACCTTATCCGCATCACCCAATCCAGACGGGGTAGCGACATGACCACAGCACAGATCCTTGGCAACCTGTTTCCCTCTGCCGGCGACATCCCGGAAAAATACCGCCTCGACGGCCAGATCGAGCAGCGTGAATACCTGGTCGACGGTGAGCTGAAAACCTGGTCAGGCCCCCTCGCCCAAGTCCGCAGCCCGGTGTACCTGGCCGGTGCGAGCGGCGACGAACAAGTCATCCTCGGCAGCACGCCATTGCTCGACGCCGACACCGCATTGACCGCCCTCGACGCCGCCGTCCGCGCCTATGACCGGGGTCAGGGGTTGTGGCCGACCATGCGCGTGGCCGAACGGATCCAGCACGTCGAAACCTTCCTCGGCCGCATGCGCGAACAACGTGAAGCGGTGGTCAAGTTGTTGATGTGGGAGATCGGCAAGAACCTCAAGGACTCGGAAAAAGAGTTCGACCGCACCTGCGACTACATCGTCGACACCATCAACGCCCTCAAGGAACTCGACCGCCGCTCCAGTCGCTTCGAGCTGGAACAGGACACCCTCGGCCAGATCCGCCGCGTGCCCATGGGCGTGGCGTTGTGCATGGGGCCTTACAACTACCCGTTGAACGAAACCTTCACCACGCTGATTCCGGCGCTGATCATGGGCAACACCGTGGTGTTCAAACCGGCCAAACTCGGCGTGCTGCTGATCCGTCCGCTGCTGGAAGCCTTCCGCGACAGCTTCCCGGCCGGGGTGATCAACGTGATCTACGGCAGCGGCCGCGAGACCGTCAGCGCGCTGATGGCCAGCGGCAAGATCGACATCTTTGCGTTCATCGGCACCAACAAGGCCGCCAGCGACCTGAAAAAACTGCACCCAAGACCGCACCGCCTGCGCGCGGCGCTGGGTCTGGATGCGAAGAACCCCGGTATCGTCCTGCCCGAGGTGGACCTGGACAACGCGGTCAGTGAAGCGCTGACCGGCTCCCTGTCCTTCAACGGTCAGCGCTGCACCGCGCTGAAAATCCTCTTCGTCCACGAAGGTGTGGTCGAGGCCTTCATCGAAAAATTCAACGCCAGACTCGCCACGCTCAAACCCGGCATGCCGTGGGACAGCGGCGTGGCGCTGACACCATTGCCGGAAGCGAGCAAGGTCGATTACCTGCACTCGCTGGTGGCCGATGCGGTGAGCAAAGGCGCCGCCGTGGTCAACCCCAATGGCGGTGAAGCCCGCGCCTCGTTCTTCTACCCTGCCGTGCTGTACCCGGTGACACCGCAGATGCGTGTCTATCAGGAAGAACAGTTCGGCCCGGTGGTGCCGATCGTGCCTTACCGGCATCTGGACACGGTGATCGACTACGTCCTGGAATCGGACTTCGGCCAGCAGTTGAGCATCTTCGGCACCAACCCGGTGGCGGTCGGCCGGCTGGTGGACACCTTCGCCAACCAGGTCGGGCGAATCAACCTCAACGCCCAGTGCCAGCGCGGCCCGGACACCTACCCGTTCAACGGCCGCAAGAACTCCGCCGAAGGCACGCTGTCGGTACATGATGCGCTGCGGGTGTTTTCGATCAGGACACTGGTGGCGACCAAGTTTCAGGAAACCAACAAGGAACTCATCAGCGATATCATCAGCGGACGCAGTTCGAGTTTCCTGACCACCGATTACATTTTCTGAGGAGATCAAGCCTGAGCACATTCAGAGCCAACCGACTGCCACCACTGCTGCGCCGGATGCTGCGTCCGTTACTGGACCCGTACCGGCGCTATCGCCACGCCAGACTGATCCACGCGGTGCGCGTATCGCTTGGATTGCTGGCCACGATCCTGCTGACCACCGGCATCAACCTGCCCCATGGTGAGTGGGCATCGGTGACGATGCTGGTGGTGATCGGCGGCTTGCAGCATCACGGCAATATCGGCAAAAAGGCTGCCGAACGCGCCATCGGCACCTTGATCGGCGCCGCTGTCGGTCTGGCGCTGGTGGCGCAAGAGGCCTGGCTCGGCATGCCTTGGCTGACCTATTTCGAGATGGCCGTGGTGTGCGGGTTTTTCTCGTACCACGCCATCGGCAAGGGCGGTTACACCGCGCTGCTGTCGGCGATCACCGTGTTCATCGTCGCCGGGCATGGCGACAATCCAGTCACCGACGGGTTGTGGCGCGGAGTCGATATCCTGATCGGCATTGCCCTGGCCCTGGCGTTTTCCTTCGCCCTGCCGCTGTACGCGGTCTACTCCTGGCGCTACAACCTGGCCGACGCTTTGCGCGACTGCGCGGCGATCCACGCCCGCATCATCAATGGCCAGTCGGTCAGCGATGATGAATACCACAAAATCATGGGCCGCCTGAACACGGTGATGCTGCAACTGCGCTCGCTGATGCCGTCGGTGTCCAAGGAAGTGCGGATTTCCATGACCGAACTCGATGCCATCCAGCGCCATCTGCGCCCTGTGTATCAGCACCCTGGAAATCCTCGGCAACACCCGGCCGGATACCAACGACCCCGTGGCCATGGCCGATCTGCAATCGACGCTCAAAGCCGAGCATCGGCTGATTCGGGTGCAGTTGATCGGCATGGCCCGGGCGTTGAAATCCGGTGCCACCCAGCGCCTCAGTCGGCCCGCCGAACTGCCGACCGATGCCAGCCTGGATG
>NZ_MULM01000061.1:0-12626 GCF_002029345.1 Pseudomonas sp. VI4.1 | reverse complement strand
CTCGCGATGGTCTCAAGGGCAACGCGTTTATTCAGAAAATACGCGTTATCGTTAACGTCCATCGCGAGCAAGCTCGCTCCTACAGGGGTTCATCAGTGTTTGCAGGAACTCAGATATTGGCGCGCAACACCGTCGCCGGCAGCGGCTCCCCGCGCTCGACACTCGCCGCCACCGCGGCCATTAAACCACTCAGCTCATACCCCTGGGCCTTGAGCCAATCCTGATCGTAATAGGTGGTCGCATAACGCTCGCCGCCATCACACAGAATCGCCACGATCGACCCCGACTCCCCCGCCTCTGCCATCTGCCGGGCCGCCATCAAGGCGCCGATCAGATTGGTCCCGCTGGACCCGCCCACTCGCCGTCCCAAATGCTGCGCCAGGTAATGCATGGCCGCCAGTGACAGGGCGTCCGGCACTTTGACCATTGCATCGATCACCTTGGGCAGAA
This sequence comes from Pseudomonas sp. VI4.1, assembly GCF_002029345.1. Taxonomy (NCBI): domain Bacteria; kingdom Pseudomonadati; phylum Pseudomonadota; class Gammaproteobacteria; order Pseudomonadales; family Pseudomonadaceae; genus Pseudomonas; species Pseudomonas sp. VI4.1. Next base: position 12,176 of record NZ_MULM01000061.1, on the reverse strand, counting down.
ACGACGCTTCCACCCGGGGCCGACCAATGCCCTCGATTCGCGAACCATGATCCAGGCGCAGGCTGGCATCGCCCGTCAGGTAGTAATCGAAAAACACCGAACGCTCGGCATCGGCGCAGAGCACGCGGGTGCAATGCTGCCGGTAACGTACGTAACGGCCGAGGGTCGCCGTGGTGCCGCCCGTACCGGGGCTGGAAATCAGCCAGCTCGGTTCGGGGTGCTGTTCGAAACGCATCTGCTGGAAGATCGATTCGGCGATGTTGTTGTTTGCCCGCCAGTCAGTGGCGCGCTCGGCGTAGGTGAACTGATCGATGAAATGCCCGTCGTGCTCACGTGCCAGGCGTTCGGATTCAGCATAGATCTGCGTCGGATCATCGACCAGATGACTCTTGCCGCCGTAGAACCCGATCTGCTCGATCTTTTCCCTGGAGGTGGTCGCGGGCATCACTGCGATGAACGGCAATCCCAGCAAACGGGCGAAATACGCTTCGGAAATCGCCGTCGAACCGCTGGATGCCTCGATCACCGGTGCACCGGGCTTGAGCCAGCCATTACACAGCGCATAGAGGAACAACGAGCGCGCCAAGCGGTGTTTCAGGCTACCGGTAGGATGGCTGGACTCGTCCTTGAAATACAACTCGATGCCCGCAAAACCCGGCAGCGGCAAGGGGATCAGGTGGGTGTCGGCACTGCGCTGGAAATCGGCTTCGATAATCCGGATGGCTTCGCGGGCCCACTGTCGGTTGTCGCTCATGGTGGTTTTCTCGGTGAGTCGGCCTTTTTCAAGGCTCAGCTGACAAGCTTAGGAAGAATCCTACATCACGCACAGATACAGCTGAGGTTCAATACGCCGGGTAACTGCTAGGCTCAGCTCCGTGTCGACTAGCAGCCTTGTAACGCTATATAACAAAAAAGAATATAACTTTTGTTTTAACAACTAACGGTACGGGTTAGGGTGTGCCACCTTTTGACCTCATCAATGGAGAGTGACCTTGCCTCTGCGTAGCACTTTCACGCGTTTCTTTCAGTTGGAAGCTGCCAGCGGTCTGTTATTGATCGCCGCTGCAGCCCTGGCTCTGATCATCAACAACTCCCCGCTGTCGTGGCTCTACAACGGCCTGCTGGACACCCCCGTGGTCGCCCAGATCGGCGCGCTGAAAATCGCCAAGCCCTTGCTGCTATGGATCAACGACGGCCTGATGGCCTTGTTCTTCCTGCTGATCGGCCTGGAAGTGAAGCGTGAAGTGCTCGACGGCCAGTTGTCGAAACCTTCGCAGATCGTCCTGCCCGGCGCGGCCGCCATTGGCGGCATGGTGGTGCCGGCGCTGATCTACTGGTTTCTCAACCGGGATAACCCGCCAGCCCTCAGCGGCTGGGCCATTCCGATGGCCACCGACATCGCCTTCGCCCTCGGCGTGCTCGCCCTGCTGGGCAAGCGGGTGCCGGTGTCGCTGAAACTGTTCCTGATGACCCTGGCGATCATTGACGACCTTGGCGCCATCATCGTCATCGCGATCTTCTATTCGGGTGCGCTGTCGACGCTGTCGCTGGCGCTGGCGGCCGCCTGCATCGTGGCGCTGATCGCGATGAACCGGCTCGGCGTGGTCAAGCTCGGGCCGTACATGATCATCGGTCTGATCCTGTGGGTCTGCGTCCTCAAGAGTGGCGTGCACGCCACCCTGGCCGGCGTGACCCTGGCCTTCTGCATTCCGCTTCGCACCAGGAATGCCGAGCCTTCGCCGCTGCTGACCCTGGAACACGCCCTGCATCCCTGGGTGGCCTACGGCATCCTGCCGCTGTTCGCCTTCGCCAACGCCGGCCTGTCCCTCAGCGGGGTTACCGTCGAAAGCTTCACCCATGATGTACCGATGGGCATTGCGGTTGGCCTGTTGCTGGGCAAGATGCTCGGCGTGTTCGGCCTGACCTGGCTGGCGGTGAAAATCGGCATCGCCGCCCTGCCCCAAGGCGCCAACTGGGGTCAAGTACTGGGCGTGGCGATCCTCTGCGGCATCGGGTTCACCATGAGCTTGTTTGTCGGCTCCCTGGCGTTTGTGCCAGGCGCCAGCGAATACGCCGGGATGGATCGAATGGGGATTTTGACCGGCTCGATACTGGCGGCGGTGATCGGGTACGCGGTGACGGCGCTGGCGAGTCGCAAGAGAAGCTGATCCGGGCGTACACGAATCCTAAGTCCAACAAAGATCCACTGTAGGAGCTGGCTTGCCAGCGAAGGCGGCCTTAAGTCTTGCATCGCCTATGAAAATGCCTTCGCTGGCAAGCCAGCTCCTACAGGTGGACATCGAAAAAAAACCCCGACCAGTTCACCTGATCGGGGTTTTCTTTTGCGTTATTCCGCTTAGTGCGAAACGCGGCTCGTGCCATCCACCGTGGCAATCCGCACACGTTCGCCGACACGGAACACTTCGTTTTCCTGAACCTGTTGCACGTAGGCACGCATGCTGCCGTCGTCTTCACGGACGGTGATTTCCACGCCCTGGGTGCGGGTCAGGCCTTCTTCGGTAGCGGAACCGAGCAGACCGCCAGCAACGGCACCGATGACGGCTGCGACGATGCTGCCGCGACCGCCGCCGATGGCGCTACCGCCGACACCGCCCACGACTGCGCCCGCGGCACCGCCAATTGGGGTCTTGGTGCCTTCGATTTTTACCGGACGCAATGCTTCAATGGTGCCCATGCGAATCGTCTGTACACGACGCGCTTCGTCACGGGAGTAGGAGTCACCGGTCAGGTTCGATTGGCAGCCAGTGAGCAACATCGCCATGGTGGAAAATGAAGCAACCAACAGAACAGACTTACGCATAGCATCAACTCCAAAAAGACAGGTATTCATTAAACTCCGCAGCTTGACGCCTGTCACGGCATCGCCCGGATAAAATTGGTTTCATTCAGTTCCGGTACAGATGCCCCTCGCGAACTCACCACACAGTAGCGGCAAATTCCGGGACCTGTCCCCGCTGACTCAAGGATTGTCATGGATTATTTCATCATTGTCGTCACCACTGTCGCCGGCCTGTACTTCCATGGTTGGCTGTACGTACGGATCAAGCGCTGGATGGACCGCGACCTGGCGTTGGCCCTGGCGGGTAGCGATGAGCACAAGAAAGCCTTCATGCTGCAGCAATTGGCCAATGCTCAGGCGCAGAAGATCAAGCGTCGGGACCTGCCCCAGTGGCTGGAAGCCGCTGCGGCAGACTATCCCGGTCGGTAGACTGCTCAGGGTGCCAGACGTTCAAGAATCCAGTCGGCGCCCTGCACACGGTAGTTGAGGCGATCGTGCAGACGGCTCGGACGGCCCTGCCAGAATTCGATGCGCTCAGGCAGCAGACGATAACCGCCCCAATGCTCGGGGCAGTGCGGCTGAGTGTCGCTGAAGCGTTGCTCGGTGTTCTTGAGCAACGCTTGCAGCTCGTCACGACCGGCAATCACTCGACTTTGCGGTGAAGCCCAGGCACCGAGTCGGCTGCCCAGCGGCCGGACTTGATAGTAGGCATCGGATTCCTCGGGCGTGACCTTCACCACCCGCCCTTCGATGCGCACCTGGCGCTCCAGGCCGGCCAGAAAAAGGTCATGGCGGCGAACGGATTCGCCGCCAGGTGCTGACCCTTGGCACTGTCGTAGTTGGTGAAGAAGGTGAAGCCCTGCTCGTCCAGCCCCTTGAGCAGCAAAATGCGGCAATGCGGTCGACCGTCCTGATCGACGGTGGCCAGGGTCATGGCGTTGGCTTCCACCGGCGCCTGTTCGGTTTTCACCGCGTCGGCGAACCACTGATGGAACAGCGCGAACGGCTCGACCGGGGCTTGCGCCTCGGTCAGGCCATCACGGGTATAGTCGCGACGCATATCAGCCAGGCCCTGGGTCATGGCGCATTCCTTTTGGTTAACGAATCACTTTTTTGCAGCATCGGCAGCGGCGACTTTCTTGTCGGCGGCTGCGGCTTTGGCCGGCGTGGTCTTCTTCACCGGAGTCTTGGCCGGTGCTTTCTTGGCTGGCGCCTTGGCAGCTTTCTTGGCAGGTGCCTTTTTCGCTGCCGGGACATCGGCTTTCTTCGCGGCTGGCGCAGGCGTGACCGGCGCGGCTACTGGCTTGACGTCCTGGGCTGCAACCAGGCGCATTGGCGCCGGCGCTGGCATGTTGTACTTGCTCAACAGCGCCACCATGGTGTTCTGCGGGGTCACCAGCAGTTCCACGCGACGGTTCAAGGCACGACCTTCATTGCTGTCGTTGGCAGCACGCGGGGCTTCGCCGCCCATGCCGCGCAGCATCAGGCGATCACGCTGCAAGCCGCTGAGACGGAAAATCGCGGCCACGGATTGGGCACGCTCCTGGCTCAGTTTCACGTTGGCCGGTGCCGCGCCCGACGTATCGCTGTGACCGAGTACCAGCACGGCAGTCTTCGGATCGACTTCGAGGATTTTTGCAACGCGAGTGAATGGACCGAGGGTCACAGGCAGCAGCATGGCCGGGCGGTCAGGGTTGAACGAACCTTCTACCGGCGCGATGACCACCAGCACGTTTTCACGACGCTCGAGTTGCAGGTTGCTGTCCTTGATCGCCGTGCGCAGGCGTGGTTCGTAGTCGTCGAGCCAGGCCTGGGTGACTTTCGGGTCAGGCATCGGCACGACTTTGGCGGTGCTTTGGTCCTTGCCACCGAACGGCCACCACCACTTGCCCCCTGCATCGGCTTGCGCCTTGGCCACTTCGACAGGTTTGGCTTGCGGTTTTTTGTCCTGCACCTCTTCGGCGCCGAACGGCCAGTACCATGGGCTGGCGCTTTCAGCTTTGGCCACCGGCGCGGTTGCGGCAGGTTTCAGCGGTGCCGGGGCTGAATCTTTGGCGGCGACTTTGTCGGATGAGCCGAACGGCCACCAGCTGCTGCCATCCGAGTCATTTTGTGGGGTTTGTGCGCAACCGGTGATGGCGAAGCACAGGGCCAAGGCGAAGGTTTTATTGGATGACATTGGATTTCCACAAAATGAAGTGATGATAAAATCAGGCCGGATCAACCCGGATAAACAGACGCTTTGAAAACATAAAGGCCTTTGGGTTCCGGCCCTGGAACCTTTGGGCAGGTTTTACAGACAAGTGGCCAGTACCCGCACCAGCTTTTGCGCCCTGGGATCCATCAAGACGTACGGCCCCAGGGTGTTTGTCACAAAACCGAAGGCCACGTCGTATTCCGGATCGGCAAAACCGATGGAACCGCCCGCACCCGGATGGCCGAAGGCGCGAGGGCCAAGGCCGTAGGTCGCGTTGGCGACGTCCGGTTGATCAAGCATGCAACCCAGGCCGAAACGGGTCCGGGTCAGTAAAGTCTTGTCTTCGCCGAGGCTGTGTTCGCGGGTCAGCTCGTCGAGCATGTCGCTTTCCAGCAGGCTGCCATCCAGCAGGCCGGCGTAGAACCCGGCCAGGCTGCGGGCATTGCCGTGGCCATTGGCGGCCGGCTGCTGCATCCGGCGCCATTCCGGTTTGTTGGTGCTGGTCATGATCGACGGCGGGTTGGTGAACGCCCGCGTGCTCATGGCCGTCGGTTCGCGCATCGTCACTTGCAGCAGACGCTGGGCCGCCGCATCGCCGACGTTGCCCTTGCCACGGGCGATGTGCGCCACGCGGTGGAATTCTTCGTCCGCCAGGCCGACATGGAAATCCAGCCCCAGCGGCTTGGCAACGCGGGCCACGATGGACTCGCCCGGTCCTCGACCGTCGGCACGCCGCAGTAGCTCGCCGACCAGCCAGCCATAGGTGATCGCGGCGTAACCGTGGCCTTCCCCTGGCGTCCACCAGGGCGTTTCGGCGGCCAGGGCATCGACCATGGTGTGCCAGTCGTACAGCGCTTCGGGCGCCAAGGGTTCGCGCAGCGCCGGCAGGCCGGCCTGGTGGCAGAGCAACTGGCGCAGGGTCACGGCCCCTTTGCCGGCGGCGGCGAACTCGGGCCAATAGCGGGCAACCGGAACATCCAGTTGCAGCTTGCCTTCGGCCACCAGTTGCAGGGCGGTCACGGCGGTGAAGGTCTTGGTGCAGGAGAACAGGTTGGCGAGGGTGTCGCTGTGCCAGGCTTCGCAGCCATCCTTGTCGGCGCTGCCCGCCCAAAGATCGACCACGGTTTCACCGCCGACCTGGATGCACAGCGCGCCGCCACGCTCCTGGGGATCGTCGAACAACGCCGCGAATGCTTCACGCACCGCTTCGAACTTTAGATCGTAATAACCCTGAATCAGCACCCGCAACTCCCTTGGATAAACGCACTACAACGTGGCCCGCATTGTTCCAGCCATTGAGGCTTTTGGGAACAGGGGCGGGCCGGGCGGTCGGACGCCCGTGGAATGGATCGGACATCATGGCGTCCTCTCGGACGCCTTCGCGAGCAAGCTCGCTCCTACATTGGATCTGCGTCACACCAAAGACCCCCCTGTAGGAGCTGGCTTGCCAGCGAAGAACGATAACGCGGTCTCAGCCCCTAGTGGCCATCGGCCGAATGCCCGCCCGCCTGGCCAGCGCCCTGCCCCGGACCCTTGCCGGCGTCGCCCTGCCTGCCGCCCGCGGCATCATGGCTGGCTTTCTCCGCTTCGGCTTTGCCCTTCCCGGCCTCTTTACTCCATTGATCGACCATCGCCAGGTTGCTCTTGCGCACACTGTCGACGAACCCCTGGAACGGCAGGTCGGTGATACCCACCAGGCCAAAGTGCCCGTTCTCACCATCCTGCAGACGCCCGGTCACCGGTTGATCGAGGTACTGGAACCAATGCACCCCGACAATCGACGGTTCGTTCATCGCCTGTTTGAGGAAGTTCGCGTAGGCCGGCCCACGGTCCTCTTCTTTGGCCAATTGCGTCACGCCCCCCCAGAACGGGCCCCGATCCGCGGAGCCGAAGTTGAACTCGGTGATCAGCACCGGTTTGTCCAGGCTGCGCAGCGCGGCGAAGTCATAGCCGTCCTGCGGTTGCAGGGTGTACATGTTGAAACTCAGCACGTCGCAATACTGGGCGCAGGACGCCACGGCTTCCGGCGTGCTGATGGCGAAGCGGCCGCCCAGCAACAGCTGATTCGGCGCATGCCACTTCAGCGAGTCGGAGATGGTCTTGAAGTAGGTGTCGGCGAAGACCTTCTGGAAGTATTTGAAGTCGGCTTCGATTTCCGGGTATTCAGCGCTCGGCAGTGGCGGCACGAAGCCCGGGTCTTCCATCAATTCCCAGGCAGGCAGGTCGATGCCCCAGGCTTTGGACAGGCCAGCCTGGTTGCGGTATTTGTCCCGCAGTTGCTTGAGGAACGCGCGTTTGGCCGGCACGTCGGTGGTCATTTTCAAGGTGCCGTAGGCCAGTGCGTAACGGGCTTTCGGGTCGTCGCCGGGACCGGCCCAGGCCAGTTCGTTATCGGCGAAGTAGCCGATCAGCCACGGATCGTCCCGATGGTCGCGGGCAGCGATGGCCACGGCACGTTCGGTGGCCATGGCGAACCGCGGGTCGAACGGGTCGGGCATGCCGCCCCACCAGTCGTTGCCGGTGCTGATACTGGCGTAATCGCCGACGATCGACAGCGGCAAGGTGTATGGCATGCGGTCAGCGTTGGCCAGTACCGGAGCGCTCCAGTTACCGACGGTGTTGAAACCCCAGGCTTGCAGACGATCAAGCGCATGGCTGGCCCATTGCTTTTCATCGACCAGCGCTTTGCAGGGTTGGGCGACGGCTGCTTTTTCAATAGTGGCTTCGACGGCGTCGGACTTGGCCGCTTCGGCAACTCCGGCCTTGGACTCGGTAGCCACGAGTGGGGCAAGTTGCTCGGCGCCCTTCTCGACCGTCGCCTCGACGGCGTCGGCCTTGGCCGCTTCGGCAACCCCGGCCTTGGTGTCGCTGCCCAGGGCACACGGTTCGCCATACAGGCGCTGCAGGTTGGCCCCATAGAAGTCGTACCAGCGACCGGCGTTATAGCCACGGCCTTGATCGGCACCATTGCCGCCGCGGTTATCGCCTTCACCATAGTGACTGGCCAGCAGTTCGTCGGGCTTGGGCAGGGATTCGAACATCCACTCGCGTCCGGCGATGTAGGTCCGATTGACGTCCGGGGTCACGGTGTTGACCCCTAGCGAGTAGAACGGATGCCCTTCGGGCGTCACCAGGTACCAGCGACCGTCACTTTTCTCAGTGCGGAAAAAGCCACTGGCCTTGAAGGCCGGGCCTTTGTCCCAGCCTCCGAAGGTGTCCAACGACGATTTCCGACGCTCGGCCAGCCAGGTTTTCAGCTGTTGCTGTTCTTTGGCCGCAGCGCTTTTGAGTTGTTCGTCGTTGCCGATCTTCTCTGGCCATTTGGCGCGAGTGGACTGCCCGTAAGCGTCCACCAGACCGCCATAGGCCGCTTTGGTCACCGCGTCGCCTTCCTGCACGCCGAAGCGCTCGAGCAGGATGCTCTGGGCGACTTTTGGCTGATCCATCGACAAGGTCACCGACACCACCTGGCTGCGCTCCAGCTCGCCCGCGCTGCTGGCCAGCAATACGCGCTGACCGTCAAAGGTCATCGGCATCGGCGGCCCGGCTTTCATGCCCAGGCTCAAGGGCGTAAACGGCTGCAGCGGCACGAGCAAGGTTTGCGCAGGGCCGGCCGGCAGATCGACTCGACTGACCAGGATCTTGCCGTCATTGCTCTGGATCTTGACGTACAGGGTCACGGCCCAATTCATCGCGCTTTGAATCCGCAGGCTCATGAAACCCGACTGCGACCAGTCCCAGGCACCGGTTTGCGGGCTCAGGCGCAAGGTGGGCTGCGCCACCGGGTTGAACGTCACCCGCCGCAACACTTCGCCTTCGGCCGTTTGTTCGGCGTTGGATTGCGGCAGGCTGGCGTCCTGAGTCGCCACTTGGACCACGTCGGCGGGGCGCACAAAGTTGAACAGCGTCTGCTGGCCGGCAGGCGCCGCCAACACAGGGGCTGCAAACATCAGGGCAAACACGGAAGGTAACGAACGGCGCAGCGAACGGCGAATCATGAGAACGAAATTCTCCCTAACGACCTTCAATGGGCCAGTGGAAAAGCGATGGTAGAGAGATAGACAACGCGGCGGGCAAAATTGCCCACCGGTGTTTCAGGAAATTTCACGACGGAATGGCGGCAACGCATTGAGGATCGCCTTGCCGTAGCGCTGGGTCACCAGGCGCCGATCGAGCAAGGTGATGGTGCCGCGGTCTTCCTCGGTGCGCAGCAAGCGCCCGCAAGCCTGGACCAGCTTCAACGAGGCATCCGGCACCGAGATTTCCATGAACGGATTGCCGCCCCGGGCCTCGATCCATTCGGCCAGGGCCGCTTCGACCGGGTCATCGGGCACCGAGAACGGAATCTTCGCGATCACCACGTGCTCGCAATACGCACCGGGCAAGTCGACCCCTTCGGCGAAACTCGCCAGGCCGAACAGCACGCTGGAGTCGCCGCCATCGACCCGCGCCTTGTGCTTGTTCAGGGTTTCCTGTTTCGACAGGTTGCCTTGAATGAACACTTGCTTGCGCCAGTCGCGATCCAGGCCGTCGAACACGTCCTGCATCTGTTTGCGCGAGGAGAACAGCACCAGGGTGCCGCGCGAGCCTTCCACCAGCGCCGGCAAGTCACGGATGATCGCCGCGGTGTGGGCCGGCGCATCACGCGGGTCGGCTTTCAGGTCCGGCACCCGCAGCACGCCAGCGTCGGCGTGATGGAACGGGCTCGGCACCACCGCGGTCACGGCTTTTTTCGGCAGGCCGGCGCGCATGCGAAAACGGTCGAAGGTACCGAGCGCGGTCAGGGTCGCCGAGGTCACCAGCGCGCCGTAAGCCACGTTCCACAGATTGCGGCGGAGCATTTCCGCCGCGAGGATCGGGCTGGCGTTGACCTCGATGTCGAACAGCGAACCGCTTTCAGCCAGGGTCAGCCAACGGGCCATGGGCGGGTTGTCTTCCGGGTCCTCGGCGGTGAAGGCGGTCCACAGCTCCCAATTGCCCGAAGAACGGGACAACAGGCTGCCAAACAGCGGATACCACTCTTCCGCCTGGTTGCTGGCGATGCCGATGTTGACCTCGCCGTCCATGCCTTCCTTGAGCAGTTCGGTCAGCCGGGTGAACAGGTCGGTCAGACGGGCAAAAGCCTTCTTCAGCTCGATGCCCATTTCGCGCATGTGCTCGGGAATGACCCCGCCGACGAAACGATGGCGCGGGCGCTCGCGGCCTTCGACGTCTTCACCGGGCTTGAAATCGGCGACCTGCTCGCAGGCGGTGAACATGAACTGCTGCTGGGTCTTGATCTCTCGCGCCAGCTCCGGCACTTGCTCGAGCAACTTGCCCAGATCCCCGGGCAGCGGGTGCTGGGCCAGGAGTTTGGTCAGGTTCTTGGCGGTGGCTTCGAGCCAGTCGGCGGTGGAACGCAGGCGTGTGTAGTGGGCGAAGTGGCCGATGGCCTTGTCCGGCAGGTGATGGCCTTCGTCGAAAACGTAGATGGTGTCGCGCGGATCGGGCAATACCGCGCCGCCACCCAGGGCCAGGTCAGCCAGGACCATGTCGTGGTTGGTGACGATGACGTCGACCTTGCCCATGCCTTCGCGGGCCTTGTAGAAGGCGCATTGGCCGAAATTGGGGCAATGGCGGTTGGTGCACTGGCTGTGATCGGTGGTCAGGCGCGCCCAGTCGGCGTCTTCCAGCGCGGTGGACCAACTGTCGCGGTCGCCGTCCCACTTATTGCCGGCAAGCTTCTCGATCATGCTGGTGAACAGCTTCTGGCTGGCCTCGTCGACCTCGATCTTGAAGCCTTCTTCTTCGAACAATTGCGCCGTGGCCGTTTGCGCATGGCCTTCCTGGAGCAACATGTCGAGTTTGGACAGGCACATATAGCGCCCGCGCCCCTTGGCCAGGGCGAAGCTGAAGTTCAGCCCGCTGTTGCGCATCAGGTCGGGCAGGTCCTTGTAGACGATCTGCTCTTGCAGGGCCACGGTGGCCGTGGCGATCACCAGGCGTTTGCCGGCAGCCTTGGCCGTGGGGATGGCCGCGAGGCTGTAGGCCACGGTTTTACCGGTACCGGTGCCGGCTTCCACCGCGACAATCGCGGGGTCGCCACTGCGCCGGCCTTCGTCGTCGGTGTCGATGGCACCGAGGACCTTGGCAATTTCGGCGATCATCAGGCGTTGTCCGTAGCGTGGCTTGAGGCTCTTGGCTTCGAGAAAACGCGAGTAGGCGCCCTGGATCGTGGTTTTGAGTTCGGTGCTGATCATGGATTGTCGGGCGCAAAAAACGCTGGATAAATTTTCAGTGGTTCGGTTCGGTCGCTATCATACCCCGCTAATTAATCCCGCGCAGAACGGAGTACCTCAATGACACCTTTTGGCATCGTTTATACCCTGCATGTCCTGTCCGCCCTGGTCTGGGTCGGCGGCATGTTTTTCGCCTGGATGGTCTTGCGGCCCGCCGCGATGAAGGCGCTGGAGGGGCCTGCCCGGTTGAAACTGTGGGTCGAAGTGTTTCAAGGATTTTTCCGCTGGGTCTGGGTGGCGGTGGTGCTTTTGCCGATCAGCGGCGTGGGCATGATTCATCTGCAGTACGCCGGGTTTGAGGCCGCGCCACGTTATGTGCAGGTGATGATGGGCTTGTATGTGGTGATGACTGCGCTGTTTATCCGGATCCAGGCATTGATGTTGCCTGAGTTGCGTGTTGCGGTAACGGCGCAGGATTGGCCGACGGGGGCGGCGGTGCTGGGGAGGATTCGCCGGTTGGTGGGGATCAACCTGGTGGTCGGACTGGTGCTGGTGGCAATTGCTGCGGCGCGTCCGATGTTTTGAGGCGGCCGGGATGACGTCATCGCGGGCAAGCCACGCTGCCACAGGTTCTGAGTTGTTCACAAATGTGTTGAACGACTCAGAACCTGTGGGAGCGTGGCTTGCGCACGAAGACAATCGATCAGACGACACACATCTCAGGAAATGGATTACAACCGCTGGACAGTCACCGAACCTTCCGCACCCGCAGGCCCTGGCTGGCCATCAGCCCCTGGGCGCCCGTTCTTGCCGCCATCGGCCTTGTACACCAGGCAGCCCTTGGCCTTGCCACCCGCCCCCGGCTTGCCGCCGGGTCCGGCCATGCCACCGGCACCGCCCGCGACCTGGACCTTGATCCGTTCCGCCGGGTAATCGCGCGGCACTTCCAGCCGGACCAGCG
>NZ_MULM01000062.1:0-12826 GCF_002029345.1 Pseudomonas sp. VI4.1 | reverse complement strand
GCATGATCCGTATGCTTATCTCAAGGATGTGCTGATGCGGCTGCCGACCCAGCGCGCCAGTGAGATCGCCGGGTTGTTGCCGCATAACTGGCTGCCGTTACGCAACCTGTAATGCCCGTTCGCTTACAAAAGCTCTGCAAGATCCATCGTTTCGGATGAAGGAGCCCATCTCCCACAGTGCACTAGACTCCTCGGCAAATGAGCCAGTCGCAGGAAGAGAATCAACATGAAGGCATGGATGGGAGTGTCAGCATGACAGCAGGGATGGGCACTTACTTGGTGCTACTTGCGTTGGCTCTGATTGGCGGAATATCGGCGGGCTTGCTAGTGAGAGCATTCATATGGCTGCTTTCCCGCTGGGGCAGACCGCTATCCCGCAATCGCGGCTGGAAAGCGTTGCTAGCATGCGTGGGCTGTTTCGCGTGGTATCCATTACATTCCATCTTCACCCTAAACAGTGTACCAATCTCGTTCCTGTTCGCTCTCGGAATGTGCACCGGCATTCTGTATTGACCAAGACCGTTCTCCACAGAACCCATGCCCCCGCCGAAAATAGAGTGCAACTCTTCTGACGATTCGGTTTTTAGGCTAGAAAATAATGATGGGGCTCACCCGGCGTGACGTACTGCATCCTGCGAAGACGGGCACTGCCCACACCGGATGAGCCTGCTGAATCGGCATGGACAGAAGATGACTATGAAGACCTCCGGCGTCTGCACGAATGACAGAATCGCCCCCTCTCTTCTTCAGCATTTCGGGACGATTTCCAGCGTAGCGAACGGTGCTAGCTTTAGAAATTGCCCACGACCTTTTGGGGTGAGTTCTATCAGTGCCTTACCCCGACGATTATAAGAAGAGTAGGTAAACTTCAGATGATCGAGCTTTTTGAGAGCTTGCTGTGCTGACTCTACCGACAAGCCGGTCAACTTACCTATCCTTTGGGACTCAAGTGCTGGACTCCTCCGCGTCATCTTTCCAATGGCGACAAGCACGGCTTCTTCATCTGGCGTAAAGGGTGAAACATACGGTGCTATGCGCTTACGCCGGACAGATGCGCTCATCATCATTGGAATGGCTACTGCCGCGATAGCCATTAACAAAACCATGAGAGCAAAAATTCGCACATAGATGTCATTTTCAAACAATCTGTTCAGAGTCGCCAACCATACCCCTGTAGCTTCAAGCGTGGAGTTAACAAACGACTCTTTGTAGTAGCTCTCCGCAAGCTTGTTAGCAGGGACGCCCAATGCGGGTACGAGCATCGCTCCAGCTAGCCATTTAACCCACTTCAACCCAAAGCCCGTTTTTGCGTCGTCCATTTTCATATCGTCACCCGCACATCACTCGATTTTACGAATGTTACTGAGTCGTTCGTCTGAAAGCCAACCACAGGCGCGCATCCTAGGGACACAACTCTTGAGTCCGTCTGACACTACAGATACTGTACGAACATACAGTGTTTGGTGCAGACGTGATGGAAGACGATTTGATCGATGAATCAGGGTTTGAGCTGGGGATGCCAACCCACGTGGAAATGCTTCAACACTACTGTTCAGTGCTGGAAGCTGAGCTGGACACAACACGTCAGGATTTGCGTAGAGCCCACAAGACTATTGCGGGAATGATCGTCATGTACCGTGACGGATCGAAGGAACTGGCTGCACTCAAGGTTGAACACGAGCGTCTGAAATGGACGCTCAGTGACACGTACAGCCGGGAACGTGAACGGGAAACATCACGGATGGGATACGCCTACGGTGATCACACGAAGGGCAGGACCTAGCTCAAGAGTAGTGAGATGGAGAGCTTGGCTGCCCCCAGAGAGATGCAGTTGGCTATCGCTGACTGACGGCATCGTGACCAATCAGCGAAGGATCACTCCCATACGGAAGATCTTCAGCGCGTGACTGAGTGGCCCAGGTAATCTTGGTGATTTCCATAATACGATCAACTATTGGTTTCAGATTCCCGCCAACCTTCTTGCGCATCACACTGCCCTCTACGGTCAGGCCGTAGAAGTGGTCAAGATCAGACATTTTCATTCGTATCTCCGATTGCAGACTTTCTATTCGTTTCAAGAGACGACGTTTGTGCTGTTCTTCGAGTTCGTCATTATCACAAAGAAGCTGCCAAAGTTCACCGAGCAGCGTCTGGATACGAGCGACATCGCTTTCGGTGAATTCGTAGGTAAAAGATGAAGAAATGATATTTGCAAATTGCCTCTTCATCGACGCTAGCGTCTGAGCTGCTTGCTGTTGTTCAAGCTCATATGACACACCCCATAAGAAATTAGCTATCGCCATACATGAGCTAACGTGGTGCACCTCCACGTCGTCCAAGACCGTTGAGAACTCTATTAATCGTGCTTCTGCCATTTCAGAAACAAGAGCGTAAGCCTCCATTAATATTTCGTGCTCGAAGGGTCCAAAATCACAGCGTTCACCAATTAGTTGATCCACATATTCACAAGCGGCGATGGCCGTTTTCAGTGGCTCAACTTGAATATTTTCGATGATAACTTCTGGGATTTTCATGAACTATCTCCGTCGAATTTTTGAAAGATAGGACAATAGAGGCAAATTGTCATCATCAGCTCATCGCCACTCACAGGGCAAATCCCCTTTTCCGCCAAAATTTTCGACCTCTTCACAAAGAAGGGGGGTACGGGGTGGGGGGTCTCTGCGAACACTCAGTCTTGCCCGAGGTGCTAAGCGGGGTGCAGTGGGGGCTAATGGAAACCTGAGCTTCTCAAAAATAACCTTTGACGCCCTTCTTGATGAGTCTGTGAGGCCGCTGGAGACGACCAGTTCAGGGGCAGCTACCCAATGTCCAAAGACGACGAAGCCCGCTCTTTGGCGGGCCTGTGGGCACTGTGAAAGCGAGAATGATTAAGCCTTGTTCCAATGACGCTTGACGGTGGCAATACCGATAGACAGCTCTTTCGCAACCTGTGCTTGTGTTCGATCTTGAGCCTTCAGACGTTGGACTGCGGTTGTGGTGTCGGTTGCTTCAGGACGTCCCAGCTTCTTGCCTTCAGCCTTGGCACGAGCCAAGCCTGCCTGTGTACGCTCTATCAGCAAGTCACGTTCAAACTCAGCTACTGCCCCCAGCACTTGCATGGTCATCTTGCCCGCTGGTGAAGTCAGGTCCACGCCGCCAAGGGCAAGACAGTGAACACTGATGCCAGTAGCAGCTAGATGCTCAACTGTCTGGCGGACATCCATCGCATTACGGCCCAGACGGTCAAGCTTGGTCACGATCAGCACGTCTGATGATTCCATGCGTTCCAACAGCTTTTGGAAGCCGGGGCGTTCCGTTGCAGCGATACTGCCTGAGATGGTTTCCTCAACTACTCGACTCGCCTGCACGTCGAAGCCTGCACTCTTCACTTCCTGCACTTGGTTCTCAGTGAACTGGCTAGCGGTGCTGACGCGGCAGTACAAAAATGTGCGGGACATGGCGAGCGGCTCCTTGGTATCAGTTAAGGTGGGATCACGATACCGAAGGATCATTTAATCGTAAATGCTATTTTAATGATACCAATCCGAGAAGGTTTGGCTGGCATCGTTTAACGGTCGATTGATGATCCCTTATTCGCCCCGAAGCACCCTGATTGCAGTGGTGATGCCTTCAGCGTGCAGGTCGAGAACTTCCAAGGCTGTCACTGCATTGTCTGCAACATCTGTAGAGCCACGCTCCCGCACCCACTTGGCGAGCTCTTCATGGCAGCACCTATGCCGTTCTGACTGATCATCAGCAACTCAAGGGCGTTGGCTGTGGCTTCGTTCTGGTCTGACATGGCAATCCTCCTTGGATGAGAGAAGCAGGCTAGCTCAGTTGGGCACTTGCCGACATCTGGCTGTTGACGCCAGTTCAGGGCGGCGGGGTGCCCCTACCTTGCACGAATTCGGCGATTACGGACGAAATATGGCATTTCAACGCATAAACCCAAGATTCAGCACTGTCAACGCATCCCACTAAGCAAACTTTAATCACTATCTATGCGGAATGCGGGCTGTAGCCATGGGCACCCTCTTCGCTACAGGTTGAACGTGTGATGGGCATAGAGGTATCAGGGAGGTTTAGGTGGGGTTTTGCGGAGGTTTCCCGCCTGACTCCAATCAGCCATCATCCATGCCACAATGCAGGCAAACCAGTTAACAACAGGGACGACATGGACAGAATGAACGGATGGCAACGCTTGTGGTTGATCCTGGCCGTGTTAACGGCTATCGGCACGACTGTCTTTGGCGTGATGGAAGTTAGCCGGACCAGCCACATTCAAGACCGTCACAATCAGGTGCTGATCAGTTATCGAGCCAAGATCAAGGATCTAGAACACCCTGACAAGGATGCTACACACGGAATACTGTACTCCATGCGAACTTCCCACCTTCGAACGGTGGATGAAGTTAAGAGTGCCATCCGGCAGGCTGACGCTGAATACGAAGAGGACCTGAAGAACCTACTATGGACTCAAACCAAACAGATAGCATTTCTATTCGTCGCTTGGTCTGGTGGATGTCTACTGCTGTACGGATTTGGTCTGACATGCAACTGGGTATACCGGGGCTTTCGCCCTGAGAAGGCGTGACACTTCAACATGAATGACTGCTGTGAACTTGCGTTCACTCGCTCTTAGGGCGAATCAGTTCACAGCGCACGCTGTGCTGGGGATCAACGCTTCTGCACAGTCTGACATCCAAGTAATTCCGGTAAGCGCAGCTTACGACAGTTTCTAGTTCGAGCATCGCTCGCGTCTATTGCACTGGCAAGCGCTAGCTTGACGCAGAACCACTCCTATTGGTTGGCGGATAATTGTCAATTATCAATCCGCCCATGCCCATGAACTGCCGTTCACTATGGAGTGGGGACACCTTAGACCTACCGGTCTTGCACATACACAGTAAGTCATAACCACATTTTAGCTTCGCTGGTGCCCTTGATCTTGTTTGTAGTGCAAGAAGGGAATACGTGAGTATTCACGTGTTCACCTATCAGCGATAGCTGAAAACAGTAAACTTCAAGTTAGAGACCACATTGAAATTCTGGGATTGATAATTATCAACAATCCCAGCTACACCTTCAGGCTATCGCCTCTCTCACAGGGTATACAGTCGCGAAGTCCCTTCACTGAAGTACACATGTAAGCTGTCGCTTACCGTGCAAGGCAACGTCAAAAGCATCGTTCGCTTCGCTCTCTTATAATATCTGTCGTTAATTGTGCATCAGCGCTTCCCGCTTCCAGTTGCCTGCTGTGTTCCTGTGGACTCCAAACCGTTTGGCTACGGCAGTAACTGTTACGGTTTGGTCTTGCCGGAACAGCTTCATCGCTTCTGCGTTGTCGGGTGACTCCCCCCGAAGGTATGCACTACGCTCTTTCCAGAACGCCTCAAAGTCCAACGTATACTCAAATTGTTCCATCAGTTCCGGATGGCCCTCAAGATGACGCATCAAGCCTCCAAGTGCAATTCGCGCCGCTTGTACAACACGCTCAACTTGGCGAACGCCCATAGGTTCAAGGTTGTGGTTGCAGAGAGCTGTGGCTGCGCTCTCTGTACAGATTTCGGATTGGTATAACACCCTCCGAACGTCACTTGGCGATACGTTGAAGCGTCCAGTCGTCGCAGTTAGACCACTTTCATGCTCTACCTGTATACCGCACGCTCCGATGATATAGCCATCTATCCAATCGGCGGAGTATCCGTCGAAATTGAAGTACTGCAAGAATCCGGCTAATGGGTTGGTCAGTACAGCGACTGGTCGACCGGCATTCGATGCCAAGAGGGCTTGTTGTGGAAACTGGATGATATCTGCCGAGCTTTGCTGTGAAGCTTCTGGCCCCGCAGTCATCTCAAGTGGAGTGCCGTCATCAAACATAGTGAAGTTTGGTCGGTAAGCGGTCGCCTTCACTTGAGGCAGGTAGTTGTATGGCTCTGGTGTGAGTTGACTGTGCACGTAGCAACCGATGATTTCGCCAGTTTGCTTTTCGACAATCAGGTTGTCGACACGGAGAGTGCGGTTCTCGTCACGGGCTTGGCGAAGTTGAGCGAGAGTAAGAGGATTGATATCTGTAAGGGGTGGCCAGGTGGTAGCGTGAAGCATTGTTGATCTCCTTGTTCAAGTTCATGTCATAGGCAGTTCCTCTCGGGTAGTGCCGGGTTAGTTGTCAAATCGCGGACGCAAGAAAACCACACTCCGAGATCACCTTGGTTGGTGGCGGATGCGGTCTGGTCTACTGCGAATAGACGCCCATCATACTAAGGAAGCCAGAGGAAGTCAAGTAGCACCGCACTACAGGCGCCTGTGGTGCGTTATGAGCAACTTTATCCATGCAGATCATCCAGAACCAGTAACGAACTTGCCGTAGCCCCTGAGCGGCCTCAGACGCTTTACTGTTGGCTTTCGGATTGCCTGCTGAATATCGACCTTCGGCTATTCACCGTAGTGCGAAGTAGACGAATACCACTGCAATGACGATGAACACAATCCTGATAGTCGCAAGGTTGCTTGAACTGTTGTCAGTCTTCAGTTGTTGATAGCTCTCGTTGTCAGTCATTCCTTGTGACTTGTAGTGCATCAGACTGTTGATCTTGTGATCGATTTGAACATTCTTGCCATGATTGACCGACGCAACAACGATCCAGACAATCGCCCAAAATCCGAGCGTTGGTATGCACAGCAATAAATGAAGCAAGTGGTTTGTTTTCTTCTTCTGGCTGGCCAGAACAAAAAGCTGCTCGTTCATGATTCATCCGTAATCCGCTGATGGTTGGCTGGGGTGTGAAGGAAGGAATTTATCCCAAATTCAGATATCTGGAAACCAGATATAGGTTGGAAGGCTGCCCACTCGTAGCCAGTCAGCCATGTCCAAGACGATCTATAGACCTGAACACACTGCACTTCTTGCCCTACTGAAGAAGCACAGGAAAGCGGTTGGTATGACTCAAGCTCAGTGCTCAACCGCTCTGAGCCGCCCACAATCCTTCATGAGCGACGTTGAAAGCGGAGCACGTCGCCTGGATATCGTGCAGCTTCGCGATTTGTGCAAAGTCTTGGGAATTGGCTTGCCGGATCTGATCGCAGAGTTTGAGAGATCACTGTCAGTAGATGGCAAAGCGGAATCTCAGTGATGATGGGGCGCCAATGGGTAGCGCACGCACATCACACCCGGCCATCCGTGCAAGTGCTGCTACAACCATTCACTCGCTCAGGATGATTCCTGACGATTTATCACTGGAGCTAAACGCCTGTCGCGGCTTGATGCCTCCCCGATGCTTATCCAACCTGAACGGCTTTGATGGCGAGAGGAAAATGATCACAGTAAGAGGGTAAAGCAGCGCCATGTGGGACTTGCCGGATCGGCAGCGCCCCCCCCCCCATAACAGGAGTCTCAGAGAAGACACCCAGCATCCGAACCTGTTTTTTAGGCCGATACGTTCTGTGGCCCGAATCTATCCTATAAAGTTTACCCAGCCGTTATCCTCGGAAGGAATCCACCCTTCGGAGAATTTGGTGATGAGTGTTTTGAATTTAGAACTGATGAGGTTTGTTCCGTAACGGCGGTTGTATTGTATTGAGAACGTTACAAACGCGGGTTTGCGAAGCGCCACCCAGAAGGCGTACAACGCATCGGCTGAGCGCCAGATGGTCATGCTGTCGTTACTGTTTACGACTGACCCGTGCTCCCAGGGCAACTGTCCCCTCGCCAGTTTGGTGGCAGAGATTTTTGCTTTACAAGCATCGGACTTCGGGGTTCCAGCGTTGGCCGGCATCTTCCCGAGGCGCTTCTCCCGCATCTTAGCCTTGGCAGCATCCGTATGCTTTTTGCCGAAGAAGGGGTTGTTCTCGCCCACGCCGAGCCTCGCTGTATCAGCTACCAGGCAACCACAAGACTTATACGAGCCTACGCAGTCAGGGCTCACTTCCCTGGTAAGGAGGACGCGCTTTACGCCGCAATCACAAACGCAATTCCATTTAGCCATTTTCTGGCCCCTAGCATTGCGTTTATATCCAGCCTGACTGACGACCAGCAGTCTATGGTTACGGACACCTACCAATGACTTGGTCATCATGCCTGTCAAAAGCTCAGATTGGACGCGGGCGTACTCTTCGCGGATGGCAGCGTATAATCTGGAGTTGACCTTGCCGCCGTTGCGTGAATCAACATTCGCCATCATGAACGCGGCGTACACCAGGAGGTAATCGCTCGGGTGCATCTTCCACAGCAGCATGTGTGCGATGTAGTGCTCCCGGCCCGTGAACATCACCAGGTTATTCTTCGCATCACTCCCACCCCTGCATCGAGGTACGATGTGATGAATCTCGAAGTAACCAGTATGTTCGGCCTTGTTGAGGCCCCGGCCTTTGGCTTTCGTTAACAGGGCGTCGTAAATGCGTGCGTGATCCATTCATCTCTCCATATGCTCAAAGAGATGTCCTGCCTCCCCAGCCAATAGGCAGCTTATCTGGAGGGCTTACGGGCCACCAAAACTGCAGTGGTCATCTTCACACCTCACCAAAAGGTTCAGTGACAGTACTGACCGACATAGCCAGTAGCCAGTTGCCGCCAAGCAAGAAGGTTGACCAGAGGAAAGTTGAAGAAACCATAGGCAGACGATAGCATGCCGCTTGCGATGCACCACTTAGGTGTACCTAAACGCTGTCACACTTCGAGTTTTTTGACTGAAAAATCCTTGTAGAATCAAGGACTTGGAGATAGGTGGTAACCCCACCAGCCACACCCCGGCACACAATGTTCCCGCTGTGGCTGCTTCCTTCCGGATCTGACCAGGTTCACGGGTAATCGTTGCGGGGGGACCGATGGGGTCACCATAACGACACTCACCAGTTGGCGAGCCGCGCCATTGTACCTATCTGAGACGAAGTTACAACCGTTCGGCCAGATTAAAAAAAATGAGTCGGCTCAAGGACATGCAGTGAGCTTTAAAAAGATCGCAGCCTCGCTTCGCGGGGCGGCTCCTACAGGGAGCGGTATGCATCCGAAGGTTGCGATCGCCTGATCTATTGCGCCAACACCTCATCCGCCCTGCCCCCCTCCTGCTGGATCACCAGGTGGATGAAGTGCAGCTTGGCGATCACCGCCGGTGGCAGGACGAACGGATAGAAATCCGGCTGACCCATGCTGCGCGACAGTTCGTTGAGCATGCCGGCCAGTTCGATCCAGGCGTTGACGAAGGACAGGAACGCCGCGCCTCCGGGATGCTGCGGGTCGTAGAGGGTGCTGGAGGGAAAGGGCTGGTAGTCGAAGTCCAGTTCCCGGGCGCTCATGCCGAACCCCAATGCGGTGTCCACGGCGTCCATCATGTGCAGGTAGTGCGCCCAGGTTTCGGCCCAGTCTTCCCATGGGTGCATGCTCGCGTAGGCGCTGACGTACTGTTGTTGCCAGGCGAGCGGCGCGCCTTGTTGATAGTGGCGCTCGAGGGCCTCGGCGTAGCTGGCGCGTTCGTCGCCGAACAGACCGCGGAACGGTTCCAGCCAATGACTGTTGGCGATCAGCCGGTTCCAGTAGTAATGCCCGACCTCGTGACGAAAGTGCCCGAGCAGCGTGCGATACGGTTCGTGCATCTGCACCCGGACCTGTTCGCGATGGGCGTCGTCGGCTTCCTTGATGTCGAGGGTGATCAGGCCGTTGGCGTGGCCGGTGGTCGGGGGTTGGCCTTCGAGGTCGACGCCGATGAAGTCAAAGGCCAGGCCGCGCGCTTCATCCTGGTTTTTTGCAATCACCTGCAAGCCAAGGCTGACCAACTGCGCGACCAGGCGCCGCTTGGCGGTTTCGACCTTGCGCCAGCGTTCGGGGTTTTCGGCAATCGACAGGTCGGGAATGGTGTGGTTCAGGCTGCAGGCGATGCACAGCGCATCATGGTCGTTGGCGGGGAGCAGCCAGTTGCAGGCGGCCGGGGAGTCGAGATTGGCGCAGCGGCGGAAGATACCCGCCTCGGGATCGGCGTCGAGCAGCCAGGTGTCTGCGTGCACGCCGGGCTGCAGCGAGGACAGGCGGCCCTGCTCGGGCTGATAACCCAGGGCCGCCGAACAGGCCAGGCACTGGCTGTTGCGGAAGAACAGCGACTGCCCGCACCGGCACTGCCAGACTTTGCTGTTGCGCGAGCTCTCAGCCATGAACGGCGCGGCGATGCGCGAGCTGAGCTGTTCGAAGAAGCGGTACATGGCGATCTCTCCCTGGGACTGGCCAAGACTAGATCATGAATGGGTATCGATCGTTCCCGATTTTTTGTGAGACGGCTGATATTGCTTTCGCTGGCAAGCCAGCTCTTACAGGGGGTTGGCGTTGACCACAATTCATCTGTACACCGGTGACTCCTGTAGGAGCTGCTTGCACGAATGGCATCAAACGGTAATACCGTGCTTGCCCAGGAACACGACAAACGCTTCTTCATCCAGCACCTTCAACCCCAGCTCATTGGCCTTGGTCAACTTGGAACCGGCACCCGGCCCGGCGACCACGCAGTGGGTCTTGGCCGACACCGAGCCCGCCACCTTGGCACCCAGGCTTTCGAGTTTGTCCTTGGCCACCTCGCGGCTCATCAGCTCCAGCGAACCGGTCAACACCCAGGTCTGCCCGGCCAGCGGCAAGCCTTCGACGACTTTTTTCTCGCTCTGCCAGTGCATGCCGAAATCGCTCAGCTGCTTTTCGGCGGCCTCAGCGAGTTGGCGATTAGCCGCCTGCGCGAAAAACTCCCGAACCGCATTCGCCTGTTTCTCCGGCAATGCCTGACGCATGTCCAGCCAGTCGGCGTTCATCACCGCCTTCAGCGAACCGAACTTGTCAGCCAGCTTCTGCGCCCCGCCCGGGCCTACCGAGGGAATATGCAGCTTGTCGAGGAAGCCGCCGAGGGTGGTGCTGGCGGAAAATTCGGCGCCCAGCTCGCCCTGGTCCTGGATCTGCAGGCCGTGCTTGAGCAGTTCCTTGATCACCTGCTGGTTGTGCGCATCTTCGAAGAAGCTGTGGATCTCGTGCGCCACTTCCAGGCCGACATCCGGCAAGTAGGTGAGCACTTGCGGCAAGGCCTGCTGGACCCGCTCCAGCGAGCCGAGGGAGCGTGCCAGCACCTTGGCGGTCTCTTCGCCGACGTCGGGAATCCCCAGGGCGTAGATGAAGCGCGCCAGGCTTGGTTGTTTGCTGTCTTCGATCGCACTGAGCAGTTTTTTGCTCGACAGTTCGGCAAACCCTTCCAGGTCGACAATATCGTCGAACTTCAAGGCATACAGATCGGCCGGCGAACTCACCAGGCCTTCGTCCACCAGTTGCTCGACGCTCTTGTCGCCCAGGCCTTCGATGTCCATGGCGCGACGGGAGACGAAGTGAATGATCGCCTGCTTGAGTTGCGCGCCGCAGGCCAGCCGGCCGACGCAGCGGTACACCGCGCCTTCGCTGATGGTCTCGCGCCCCTTGCTGCGCTTGACCAGTTGCGTGCGCTCGACATGGGAGCCGCACACCGGGCACTGCTCGGGAATCTGCACCGGCCGCGCGTTATCCGGGCGGCGCTCGGTGATCACTTGCACCACCTGCGGAATCACGTCGCCGGCGCGCCGGATGATCACCGTGTCGCCGATCATCAAGCCCAGGCGCGCGACCTCATCCATGTTGTGCAAGGTCGCATTGGCCACGGTGACGCCGGCCACCTTGACCGGTTTCAAGCGCGCCACCGGCGTCACCGCGCCAGTGCGGCCCACCTGGAATTCCACATCGAGCAACTCGGTGAGTTCTTCCATGGCCGGGAATTTGTGCGCGATGGCCCAGCGCATTTCGCGCGCGCGAAAACCCAGCTCACGCTGGGAGGCAATGCTGTTGACCTTGAACACCACGCCGTCGATTTCATAAGTCAGCGCATTACGGCGCTCACCGATGTCGCGGTAGTAATCCAGGCATTCATCGATGCCGTACGCCAGTTTCAGTTCATGGCTGATCGGCAGGCCCCAGGCTTGGAGCTGCTTGAGATTGCCAATGTGCGTGTCGGCAATATCCGCTGAGATCTGGCCGATGCCGTAGCAGCAGAATTCCAGAGGACGGTTGGCAGTGATCTTCGAATCCAGCTGGCGCAAGCTGCCCGCCGCCGCGTTGCGCGGATTGGCAAAGGTCTTGCCGCCGACTTCCAGCTGCGTGGCGTTGAGCCGCTCGAAACCGGCCTTGGACATGAACACTTCACCGCGCACCTCCAGGGTCGCCGGCCAGCCGCTGCCATGCAGCTTGAGCGGGATGTTGCGTACCGTGCGCACATTGACGCTGATGTCTTCACCGGTGGTGCCATCGCCGCGGGTCGCGCCGCGCACCAGCACGCCATCCTGATACAACAGACTGACCGCCAGGCCGTCGAGCTTGGGTTCACAACTGTATTCCACCGCGGCGGCGCTGCCGAACAAGTCGCCGCTCGGCAGATCCAGGCCTTCGGTGACCCGGCGATCGAACTCGCGCATGTCGGTTTCTTCGAAGGCGTTGCCGAGGCTGAGCATCGGCACTTCGTGGCGCACCTGGGTGAACGCCGACAGCGCCGCGCTGCCGACGCGCTGGGTCGGCGAATCGCTGGTGATCAATTCGGGGTTGGCCGCTTCGAGGGCCTTGAGCTCGTGGAACAACCGATCGTATTCGGCGTCCGGAATGCTCGGCTCGTCCAGCACGTGGTAGCGATAGTTGTGCTGATCCAGCTCAGCGCGCAGCTCTAGAATGCGTTTGTTGGCGGCGGTCATGGGTGTTCTCTCATAAAGCAAAAGAGCAGCCGAGGCTGCTCAATCTGTTGAAGCGGCGGAGATTCATTGTAGGAGCCAGGCTTTGCCGGGCGAGCGAGCT
>NZ_MULM01000063.1:0-12896 GCF_002029345.1 Pseudomonas sp. VI4.1 | reverse complement strand
GCAGCACCAGCGAGCGCGCCTGGACGGACGTGGCGCCCCAGGCATCGGCAGCCGCGTGGGCAGCGTCCAGGGCCTTGTCGATGTCTTCGGCCGTGGAGCGCGGGAATTCGGCAATCGGTTGGCCATTCACTGGCGAGGTATTGGTGAAGTACTGACCTTTGACAGGCGCGACGAACTCGCCGCCGATGTAGTTGCCGTAACGGGACTTGAAGGAAACGATGGCACCGGGAGTGCCAGGGTGGGCGTAGTTCATGGTGGTGTTCTCTGGTTGTTTGGGTTGTGACCGTCCTTGGGACGGCCACTGCCAGTTGTACAAGCGCTACGGGGTCAGGAACCCTGCGGGGTTTCTCCACGTGCCAGACGGGCATTGATGTCTTCGATGACCGCAGGCAAATCAACGATGGTGTCGATCAGGTAGTGCGGGCGGGACCCTTCGAACATCTTGATGATGCGCGCCCGTTCTTCGGCCAATTCTTCCAGGGATAAATCCTTGAATTCTTCATAGGTCAGTCCCAGTGCGTTGCCGGAGCAGGTCAGCGCGACGGTCCACATACCCGCGCTACGACCTTCGAGAATGCCGGGCCAGGTGTCGTCGACCTTCACACACGCGGCGACGTCGCTGATCCCCAGCGCAATCACGTTGGCCAAGGCCTGGGCCGGGTGCGGGCGGCCATTGGGCACTTCGTCGGTCGCCACCACATGGTCGGTGACATAGCCGTTCTTGCGCGCCAGCTCTACGACTTTTTCCATGACCACGGCCGGGTAGCCTGAGCAGGAGCCGATTTTCAGGCCCTTGTCGCGTAGGCCATTGATGGTATCCAGAGCACCGGGAATCAGCGCCGAGTGCAGGGCGATCTTTTCGATCTGCAGCGGCATGAAGCGCTCGTAGAGGGCGGTGACATCATCGTCAGTCGGTAACCGGCCGAAGACGGCATGGTAGCGGTCGGCGATCTGCGGCTCGTTGCACAGCGTGCGGATGTGATCCCACTTGCCCATGCCCATCGGCCCGCGAGCTTCTTGCAGGGAAACCGCAACGCCGAACTCGGCAAAGGCCTCGACGAAAATCTGGGTCGGTGCGAAAGAACCGAAGTCGACGACAGTGCCCGCCCAGTCCAGAACCACGGCTTGCAGGTGAGAAGGTTGTTTGTAATGCATGGTGATTGCTCCAGTGATGGGGGAGTAATGAGTGCGAGTTCAGGAACTGGTGCCGACAATGACCGGTTGCATCGCAGGCGAGACCAACTCTTTGTTTTCCAATGTTTTCGGGCGGCTGTTCCAAAAGGGCACCAACATCAAGCTGGCCACCAGTGCCGCTGCGGTAAAGACGATGAACACGGTGATGGTGTCGAAGTAACCCGGCAGCAAGCCGCCGAGGACCGCACCTACCGAACCGCAGCCATTGACGAAGCCTGCGGCGGAGGCCGCGCCATCTTTGCTGCCGAAGTCGATCGCAGCCGAGCCGCTGATCATCGAATCCGGCCCGTAGAGCGTCAGGCCCATCATGAACAGCAGGCCGACCACCATGTAGAGACTGCCGCTCTGCATGGCGGGCACGAACAGCCCCAGGCAGACAGTCAGGACCACCAGGCTGAGGACGCAGACCGGTATGCGGCGAGCGCCGAAGTACTTGTCCGAGGCGATACCGATAAGGATCGGACCGATCAGGCCCGCCAGTTCAAAAGAGGTGGGGACGATGGCGGAGGCTACCTTGCCAATCTCGGGCATGCGTTCGTAGATAATCACCGGGCCCCACAGGAGGATGGCGTAGCGCGCAGGCTTGAGCATGAAATAGGCCAGGCCGAGCACCAGAACGGTTCGATTTTTCATCACCGTGCGCAAGCCCGCCCACATGCTTTCGCGCGGCACCACGACGTTGCTGACGGGTTCGATTTCGATCTCGACCGGAGGCAGGCCGACGTCTTCCGGCCGGTTGCGTTGCAGGAAAAAGAACAACACCGCTATCACCAGTACCACCACAGCACTGCTGATGAACGCGATACGCCAGTCGTGGTAAGCGTTGTAAGCCCACCAACCGGCAAACGGTGTGGCCACCAGACCGCCAAAGGCGTAGGAGGTACTCCAGTAACCCAGCACGCGCCCACGTTCACTGGTGCTGAAGAAACTGCCGACGTTCTTGCATAGACCCGACCAACCGGTGGACTGGGCCAGGCCCTGGATCAGCATGCAGGAGGCGAAAATCGGCAAGGTGGCGTAGGTGCCCATCAGCAGCGCGGCCAGCGCCGAGATGACGAGCCCGCTCAGTACCACGACCCTCGGACCGAAACGGTCAGAGAAGTTGCCCCAGAGAAACTGGCCCACGGCATACGCGGTCAGGTAGAGGGCATCGAGGTTGGCCATCATGGCCTTTTCGAGCATGAAGTCCGGGTCTTCGCCAATACCCAGTTTGGCGACAGAAAACGCCTTGCGGGTGAAGTAGAAGCCGGCATACGCCACCCAGGTGATGAGAAAAACTTGCACGCGCCAACGCTGGAGCGATTTCCAGCCGGTTGCGAGAGGACTTGTTGCGTTCTTGTTCATGGTGTTCTGATCCCGTATGTGGTGCCAGACAGCGCAAAGTTTTTGTTTTTGTTTTCGGTACGGAAAATCTGTCCACGCACACGGCATCGATGAGATGGCAGTGAGATGGCATCAGGCTTTCAGTATTCAATTGACGCGGTCGCTGACGTCTGCCCGGCTGTGCCTGGCGATAAGTCATCGAATCCTTGTTCTGAAAAAAGATCCCCGTCCAGAGGTGCTACCCATTGCACCTGTGCTCGAATTGACAAGGACCTTTAAAGGGGACGGTCAGCCTGCCGGCAGGCGCATGTCGACGTTCATCGCCACGAGACTGTCGGCGATGGCGCGCAGCAATTGATGGACGATGTATTCGTCGATCTGGCCGATGCAGCCGATACGGAAACTCTCGGCGACGGTCAGTTTGCCGGGATAGATGATGAACTGGCGGGCCTTGAGTTCATCGTAGAAGCGCTGGAACTCGAAGTTCGGATGTTCCGGGCTGAAGAACGTGGTGATGATGGGCGACAGCCAACGGTCTTCAAGCAACGTTTTGAAGCCGAGTTCGCGCATGCCGGCGACCAGTACATCGCGATTGCGGGTGTAGCGTGCCAGGCGGCCATGCACGCCGCCTTCGGCAGTGTGTTGCTCCAAGGCTTTATGGAACGCTACAACGCTGTGGGTCGGTGGCGTGAAACGCCATTGGCCGGTGCGCTCCATGTACACCCACTGCTCGTACAGGTCGAGGCTCAGGGAATTGGCGCGGCCTTTGGCGGCCTCCAGTACGGAGCGGCGGATGATGACAAAACCGAACCCCGGAATACCCTCGATGCATTTGTTGGCAGAGGACACCACCACGTCGAACGCTATTTCATTGACTGTCAACGGCACGGCGCCGAAGGAGCTCATGGCATCGATGATCAGGCTCTTGCCATGTGCCTTCACCACATCGGCGATTTCGCGCAGCGGATTGAGAATGCCGGAACTGGTTTCGCAATGGACGATGAAGACGTTGGTGACGTCCGGGTTGTCCCTGAGCAAGGCGTCCACTTCCTCGGCCTGCGGCGGCAGGTAGTCCCCTTTGTCCAGGGTGATGAAGGCGCGACCGAGATACTCCAGGGTCTTGGTGGCGCGTTGGCCATAGGCGCCATTCATCAGCACCAGCGCTTTACCGTCACGAGGGATGGCAGTGGCCAAGGCGGCTTCCACCGAGTAGCTGCCGCTGCCTTGCAATGGCACGCAGGCGAAGCTGTCGTCCTGTACGCCCGCCATGCTGAGCAAGCTCTGGCGCACTTCAGCCGTGACTTGATTGAAGGCAACGTCCCATGAACCCCAGTCGCGCAGCATGGCTTCCTTGGTGGCTTTGGACGTGGTCAACGGGCCTGGGGTCAGCAGGTAGGGTTCACCCAGGGCTGGAGTGGCCAGCGCCTGTGTGGTCGGAAATTCAGCTTTGGTCATGATCTTCTCCGGCGATATTGTTTTTGTGAGGAGTGATGCATGGGCCAATAAAAACACTCGGCGAAAAATAACTGAAATCGATTTATCACATGTCAATAACAAGCTGAGCTTATAAGTGGAAATGTTGATTCCACGCATAAAACCCACCTGGCCGCGAGCCGGGTGGGGTCTTATGTTGGTGCGGATTGATGTTCCGCCGAGTGACCGGTGCGTTATCCCTTGTCGGACTTGCCGGCCGCCGCGGCGAATTTCGCCAGGCGCACATCCAGTCGACGGGGGTGCAGGTTGTGGTCCTCGGCATGCTCCTTGCGGCGAATGGCGTTGCGCACCATCAGTGAGCCCAGGTAGCGAATCGGCTCCGGTGGGAAATGGCCGAGCGGGCCTTGGACCAGCGGCGAGCGTGTCCAGGGGTTGTCCGCCCCCAATACCAGCGACGACAGGATTTGCCCGCCCATATGACAGGGACCGACGCCGCTGCCGGAATAGCCGAAGCCATAGAAGATGTTGGCGCTTGCACCCATACGGCCGAAGAAAGGCAACCCGGTGACCGAGCGATCGGACGGGCCGTTCCAGGTGGCGGCGATGTCGACATCGGCAAAGTCTGGAAAGAACTCCGCCAGGGTGTTGCGCAACAACCCTTTGTAGGGCGAGGGCTGGTCGAAAACCGGCAGGATGCGCCCACCGTAGGCGAAGGTGTTGCCACCTTTGCCGAGCATGATCCGGCCGTCCGGGGTGTTGTGGTAGTAGTGCACGAAGATGCGCGAGTCGAGTACGGTGACCCCGCTGGTCAGGCCGATCCGCTCGAGCAGGTCCGGGCGCGGCTCGGTAATGATCATATCGCTGGAGACGATGGCGACCGAACGCGAGAACTGTGGAAAGGCACGCGCCATCCAGGCGTTCATCGCCAGCACGACCCGGTCGCAAGTCACTTTCCCGTTCGGCGTGTTGACGATGGCTGGCAGCCCCTCTTCCAAACCGGTCATCGGCGAGCCTTCGTAGATGCGTACACCCAGTTCCAGCGCGACTCGACGCAGACCGCGCACCAGCTTGCCCGGCTGCACACTGGCCGCCGCTGGCGAGAACCAGCCTTCAACGTGTCGGGTCGAACCCGCCATCCGCTGCACGTCAGCCAGCGCGCATTTGGAGAAAGAGTTGATGCCATTGCGCTCCAGCGCCGCGATCACTCCGTCGGTCGAGCCGATCTGAGCGCGGTTGGTCGCCGTGTACAGCGTGCCATCGAGACGGTAATCGGCATCAACCGCGTACTTCTGGCAAAAGCTGCCGATGGCGTAGATGCTTTGCTCCGATTCCTTGACCAAACGTATGGCCTCTTCAACGCCGAACAAGCGCTCCAGGGTGAAGTACTTGGCCGACCAGGACAGTGCGCAGCCGCCATTGCGCCCACTGGCACCGGCACCGCAGATATCGGCTTCGACGATGACCACGTCCAGCTCGGGGTTCTGTTCCTTGAGCATGATGGCCGTCCACAAACCGGTGTAACCGCCACCGACGATGCAGACATCGGCGCGGGTGTCCTGTCGCAGCGGCGGGCAGGGCGAGTCGGGTTGAGCTTTCAGGGCCTGATCGAGCCAGTAGGGGCGCATGAGGTCATCTCCGTAGATCGGTTCGGGGCAGGGGGGTCGAGGGCGGCACTGTTCAAACAGCGGTGGGGTGACTTGCGAAAGCCATGTTTGCAGTTCATCGTTCATAAATAAAATCGATTTATCGTATGCATGAATAAGCTGAACCTATGTAAAGGCGCCCCGATGACTATTTCCCATACCCAACTCAAGGCGTTCCACGCCGTGGCCATGAATGGCAGTTTCACGCGCGCGGCCGAGCAGCTCTGCCTGTCTCAACCGGCGGTGTCCGATCAGGTGCGCAAGCTCGAGGATTACTACGGGGTGATGGTGTTCTACCGCGACAAACGCCAGGTGCGCTTGACTGAAGTGGGCGAGCGGTTGTTCGGCCTGACCCGGCGCCTGTTCGATATCAGTGTCGATGCCCACGACATGTTGATGGACTATCGCACCCTGTCGACTGGCACCTTGAACCTTGCCGTCGATGCGCCAGTGCACGTGCTGCCCTATGTCGCGCGCTTCTGCACTCGCTATCCCGGTGTCGATGTGAAGATTGAAACGGCCAATACCGATGAGGTCCTGCAGCGGTTGTACGGCCACCAGGCAGACATTGCGCTGCTGGGGCGCAATATCGAAGATGACCGACTGCTAAAGCTGCATCTGCGCAGTGACCCGATGCTCGCCTTCGTCGCCCATGACCACCCCTGGGCACAACGAACATCCATCTGCCTCGCCGATCTGGACAACACGCCTCTGGTGTTGCGCGAGCAGGGCTCGGTGACGCGACTGTCCCTGGAGGAGGAAATGGCCGCGGCGGGCTTGAGCATTCGCAAGGCCATTGAAGTGGAAGGGCGTGAAGCGGCGCGTGAGGCTGTCGCGATCGGTATGGGAGTCGGGGTTGTCTCGGCGGCCGAACTTGGCTCCGATTCGCGGCTGCGCGGATTGCCGATCGTCGATAGCCGGCAGCGCTTCACCGAGACATTGGTGTGCCTGCGCGCACAGAGTTCCCGACGCATCCTGACGACCTTTTTCGACATGGTTCGAGAGGCGGTGGCTGAGTGATCCTCAAGCACGCTGGAGCGCTGCGTTACCTATTCAGCCCTGCGCGTTCAGAAACAGGGAGAACAGCTCGGTCTGCGACTTAATCCCGAGCTTGCTGTACATGTGCTTGCGGTGGACCTTCACCGTCTCGGCGGAAATCGCCAGCTTGCGCGCGATCTCCTTGTTCGAGCAGCCGCTGAGCATCAGCCGGCCGACTTCAAGTTCGCGGGCTGACAGCGGAGTGTCCAACTGCTGGTCCGTGGAGTCGAGCCAGTTCTGCCAGCGTGGCGTCGGCGAAGGGGCCTGCTCCAGCACCTCCCGCTCGAATGCCATGCGCTGACGCATCAGGGCGGCGACCCAAGGCTGGATGAGGGTGAGCAGGGCAGTCTGCTCCGGACTGAACCGGGCCTCGCTGCCCAGTGACAGGCTGAGGGTGCGTTCCGCGTCGAGCTGGACGTTGATATGGACTTCGTCGGCAACGATATTGAGGCGGAAGTAGCGTTGGTAGTAGTCAGTCTGCTCGAAGCACTCCGGCGCCACGTCGGCTAGCCAGAACAAACCGTTCTGCGGTGCTTCCCGGTTGGCCAGGTAAAAGGGATCGAGCAGGTACAGGCCCTTGAGGTAATCCTGGAAGAGCGGATCTGGCCCGCCATCCTTGCCTGGGCATTCGGCGAGCACCTGCGGCCGGCCATTGCTGAAAATCAGCACGACCCAACTGTCCACCGGAATGTACCTGTCCAGCTGACGCACCAGGGCCAGCCAGAAACCAGGCCGGTCAAGGGTCTCGATCAGCCTGCCGATCGCCTGGTGCCAGGCCATGTCCTGCACTGTAATGCTCACGCTTCTACCCATACGGGGTTACCCCATCGATGTGATTACTTTCCGTTTTACGGCTCTCCATACTCCATCCAGCCCTGGCGGGTGCTGTTCAGTTTGGCGATTGCGAGCCCACAACACGTGAAAGGATCATCGATGAAGATTGAACTCGTACAACTTACCGGTCGCGATGGCGATACCGCTTATAACCTGAAGCGTACCTTGCAGGCCATCGCTACCTGCGCGGCGGATACCGATCTGCTGGTGTTTCCGGAAACCCAATTGATGGGGTTCGCCAGTGCGCAACAGCTCGCCGAAGTCGCCGAGCCCCTGGACGGGCCGAGTGTGCAGGCGGTGCAGCGCGCCGCCCGGGAACGCAACGTCGCGGTGGTGGTGGGCATGGCTGAGATTGACGGCGGCCTCTTCTACAACACCTCCCTGTTGATCACGCCACAAGGGATCGCCTTGCACTATCGCAAGACTCACCTCTGGCCGTCGGAACGCGGCCTGTTCCAACCGGGCGACCGCTATGCCACCGCGCTCTGGAAGGGCGTCCGGGTCGGCCTGCTGATTTGCTACGACATCGAGTTGCCGGAAAGTGCTCGAGCCCTTGGCCAACTCGGCGCCGAGCTGATCCTGGTCACTAACGGCAATATGGATCCCTACGGCCCTGTCCACCGTACTGCGATCATGGCTCGCGCCCAGGAAAACCAGGCATTCGCGGTGATGGTGAATCGAGTCGGCGACGGCGATGAAGGCCTGGTGTTTGCCGGTGGAAGTGCAGCGATCGATCCCTTCGGGCGAATGTTATTCGAAGCCGGGCGCGAAGAGTGTCGGCAGGTGGTAGCGCTGGATCTCGACCTGCTGCGCACCGCTCGCCGCGACTACGACTACCTCAGTGACCGCCGCCTGTTCCTGATCGGCGAGCAGGTTGAGCACAGTGATGGTCGACGTGAACTGCTGATCCCCTGAACCAGGCGCGAGGGGGCTATCCCATCGTCCTGATTCGATGTTGACCCTGCCACAACAATAATTCACACACCAGCAGGAGCAGAGCTCGTGTCCCAGGACCCGGCGCCCATGCTCTGGAGCATCCCGATGAAAGCGACTCGCTACATGCCATTCGTCCTGGCCACGCTGTGCAGTGTCGGCCTGGCCTGCGCCCAGGCCGCCGAGCCTGCCAAATCCAGCGTGCACATCTATAACTGGTATGACTACATTGCCCCGAACACGATGAAAGACTTCGAGAAAGAGGCGGGCATCAGCGCGGTGTACGATGTGTTCGACAACAGCGACGTGATGCAAAGCAAACTGATGGCCGGCCGCAGCGGCTATGACGTCGTGGTTGCCAGTGCCGACCTGCTGCCGAACCTGATCAAGGCGGGGGTGCTGAAAAAACTCGATCGCTCGAAGTTGCCCAACTGGTCCCACCTCGACCCCGACATCCTCGCCAAGTTGCACAGCAACGATCCCGGAAACAGCTATGCGGCCCCTTACCTGTGGGGGACCACGGGCATCGGCTATGACGCGGACAAGGTTAAAGCGATACTCGGCCCGGATGCGCCCGTCAATTCCTGGGACCTGATTTTCAAGGAAGAAAACCTGGCCAAGCTGAGTCAGTGCGGTGTGGCCATGCTGGACGCCCCCAGCGAAGTCATTCCCATCGCATTGCACTACCTGGGACTGCCTTACAACAGCCAGAACCCGGAGGATTACAAAAAAGCCCAGGCCCTGCTGCTGAAACTGCGCCCCCATATCGTCTACTTCGATTCGTCCAAGTTCATCTCCGATCTGGCCAATGGCAACATCTGCGTGGTGCTGGGCTGGGCGGGCGGTGTCGCCGATGCGCAAAAAGCCTCCGAGCTGGCTGGCAACCATCGCAACCTCGTCTACAGCATTCCCCGCGAAGGTGCCCCGGTGTGGGTGGAGAGTCTGGTGCAGCTCAACGATGCGCCGAACCCGGAGCAAGGGTTGGCCTTCATCAACTATATGTTGCGCCCCGAAGTCATCGCCGAGTCCTCCAACTACCTGAGCTATCCGAACGCCAACAAAGATGCCACCGCGCTTGTCGAGCAGAAAATCCGCGACAACCCGGGTGTGTATCCGTCCAAACAAGTGTTGGACACGCTATTTCCGCTGGAACCACTGCCGCTGAAGATGGAGCGCGTGCGCACCCGTGCCTGGAACACGGTCAAGACCGGGACCTGACTGGCAGGCTCGGCCCTGCTGCCGACTGACCAAGCCCCTTCCTGAAACACATCAAACAACACAGAGAGATCATGAACGTGACGATAAAACCACGTGCCCGCGACCTGAACATTCGGTTCGGCCAACTGCTTCCCGGACCCCTCAATGCCATCACCGATGTGCCCGGCGTACGCGTCGGCCACAGCAATGTGCGAGGGCGCACCGCCAACGGCCGCGACATCCTGACCGGTGTCACGGTGATCGAACCGCGAGCGGGTTCCACCAGCCAGCAACCGTGCTTTGCCGGCGTCCATGTACTGAACGGCAACGGCGACGCCACGGGACTGGAGTGGATTCGCGAGGCCGGCCTGCTGACCAGTCCCATCGCCTTCACCAACACCCACAGCCTGGGCGTGGTGCGCGATGCGCTGATTGTGCTGGATCGGGAGCAGCAGCCGGATGACGGGCGCCTCTACTGGAACATGCCGGTGGTGCTGGAAACCTTCGACGGCCTGCTCAACGACATCAACGGCTTCCATGTGAAACCTGAACACGTCGCCGAAGCCTTGGGTGCCGCGGTGGACGGGCCGGTGACCGAGGGTGCGGTCGGCGGCGGCAGCGGCATGATCTGTCATGAATTCAAGGGCGGCATCGGCACCGCATCGCGGCGACTGAGCGGTGCCCAGGGCGGCTGGACCGTGGGCGCCATCGTCCAGGCCAACCACGGCATCCGCAACGAACTGCGCGTCGACGGCTACCCGGTCGGACGCTACATGGAACAGGCCGACTCGCCGTTCCTTAAAGCGTCTTTGCCGCATCCAGGCATGGGCTCGATCGTCGTCTGCCTGGCCACCGATGCGCCGTTGCTGCCCCATCAATGCACCCGTCTCGCCCAACGCGCGAGCCTTGGCCTGGCCCGCACCGGCGGCGGCAATGAAGACCACAGCGGCGATATCTTCATCGCCTTCGCCACCGGCAATCAAATGCCGCCGGCCGCTTATGAAAGCAAGCGCGCGCCGACGACCGACAACCTGAGCATGGTCAACAACGACCACATCAGCGAGTTGTTCCTGGCCGCCACCGAAGCCGTGGAAGAAGCGATCATCAATGCCTTGCTGGCCGCCGACACCGCCGAAGGCAACGGCCATGCCGTGCCGGGCCTGGATGCCGAGACCCTGCTCAAAGCCTTGCATCAGGCCGGCTGGCCGGGAGCGAAGAATGTCTGACTGATCGAGCGGTATCGAGGGTGTGCGTGTGTCGCGTTCATACCACCTCGAGCAGATTGATTGCAGAGGCAGGGGACGGATTTATTTGTTCATGAAATACATCCGTCCCTGTTTCGATGTTTCAAAGCCCTCCACCGAAGCGGTACTGCCAGATGATGCCAACGGCATCGTATTCGCTGCCCGTGCGGGTATGCCCGCCATTACTCGCATTCAACTTCAGCGAATGGTTCCGGTTCAACGGTAGCGTGAGGGTGCATCCGTAGCGTGTGTTTTCCTGATGGTCGTGGTTGCCGACGCCATCGACCGAGGTGCTCCCGCCAGTGAACCAGGTCGCGTCCAGCGACGCCCAAACCCCGTTGCTGAAGGCATAGATAAGATGCCCCTGCACCTGGTAAATAGGGTCCTGGGACAGTACGTGGTCGCCGAGTAACTCGTCATTGTCGGTGTAGAAGGTGCCCGCGCCGGATAATTCCAGGGTCACTTGCCCCAGGCGCTTGGAAATCCCGAGTTCAGGCTTGAATGACCAGCGATTGTTGCCCAGATTGATCAACCTGCTGTCATCGTATTGGCCGAGCGGTGCCGTGATCGCCAGGCTGGCGCCGATAATCACATCCTGTTGATAGCCGGGGAATTCAGCCAGGGACATCGCCGGGGCGCCATACAAGTTGACCGAGAAGCGCAGTCTTGGATCGATCAACCCGGTCACTTCACGCTCCCTGGGTTCGCCGGCGAGCAGGGCAGAGCCCGTCAACTTTGCCTCAGGTACGACGATATCGAACTTTCCGGAGCGGCCCCAGACGTCCAGGGACCTGGCAAAGGCAAACACGACAGTCTTTATGTTGAGCTTGGCATTCTCGAGCGGGATCGAGGGGTTGGCCGTCACGTTGCCGTCCAGATCGCTGTAGCCCAGGAGCAGGAAATTGATACCAACCGGCGTATTGGCGTAGGACCTGGGTTCGAGATCCTCTGCGACTGCACCGGGGGCTACCATGACGAGCGAGGCGAATGCGAACCGAACCAGCCTGGCGACGCAGAGTTTATGTTTCATTCACATTCGCTCGCTTCCTGTGAAGACCTCGGAGTTCTACGTATTGTTGTAGCGCATCTGCATTCATTTGGCACTTGCATGGCGCGCAGTCTTCGCTGCGCTAAAGAGTGTTGGGATCAAGCGAGGGGGTTGAGTGCGATATCGAGGATGTCGAAATTACGCAGACGACCAGGCTTGTCCATGCCGACTGACTGGCGGTTGAAGAGGAGGGGCACTTTTTGTTCGGACACGCCGCCGTGCGAACGCAAGGGCACCGTCAACCCGGACAACCTGACTCACGGCGCGGTTAGCCGGCAAATTGCGATTCTGGAGGACTGGCTTGGTCTGCCCCTGTTTGTGCGTGACGGGCAGAGCATGGTGGCTGCGCTTTAGTACCGCTCGATGCCGACATGCCAGCCCATATGAGGGCCTTTGTCGATTGGCTGCAATCAGCGGGAAAGAATTTCCAGATGGGGGTTGACCACGTACTTTAATACTGTATTATTTGCCTCCCGCTAACGAGCAACTCGAAGTTGTTCTTGGCCTAAGCAGTTGATTTGGTTGAAAAAATCGTTTGCTTTTAAGGATGGTGAGCTGTAAGATGCGCACCTCGGTTGAGACGAAAGATCTTAACCAATCGCTCTTTAACAATTGAATCAAGCAATTCGTGTGGGTGCTTGTGGAGTCAGACTGATAGTCAACAAGATTATCAGCATCACAAGTTGCTCCGCGAGAAATCAAAGATGTAACCAACGATTGCTGAGCCAAGTTTAGGGTTTCTTAAAAACCCAAAGATGTTTGAACTGAAGAGTTTGATCATGGCTCAGATTGAACGCTGGCGGCAGGCCTAACACATGCAAGTCGAGCGGTAGAGAGAAGCTTGCTTCTCTTGAGAGCGGCGGACGGGTGAGTAATGCCTAGGAATCTGCCTGGTAGTGGGGGATAACGCTCGGAAACGGACGCTAATACCGCATACGTCCTACGGGAGAAAGCAGGGGACCTTCGGGCCTTGCGCTATCAGATGAGCCTAGGTCGGATTAGCTAGTT
>NZ_MULM01000064.1:0-12942 GCF_002029345.1 Pseudomonas sp. VI4.1 | reverse complement strand
TGAGACTCGCTGCCGGCAAAGCCGGGCTCCTACAGATCAACGCTTCTGGGTCAAGGCGCGGCGTTCGAATTCGACGATGCGCTGACGGTAATGCTCGATCGTCTGGGCAGTCAACACGCTGCGCTGGTCGTCTTTCAGTTCGCCGTTCAGTTCCTGGGACAGCTTGCGCGCCGCCGCCACCATCACGTCGAAGGCTTGCTTGGGATGACGCGGGCCCGGCAGGCCGAGGAAGAAGCTCACCGCCGGCGTGCTGAAGTGATCGATGTCGTCCAGGTCGAAAACGCCGGGCTTGACTGCGTTGGCCATCGAGAACAGGACTTCGCCGTTGCCGGCCATGCTCTCGTGGCGGTGAAAAATGTCCATTTCGCCGAAGCGCAGGCCGCTTTCCAGAATATTCTGCAACAGCGCCGGGCCCTTGAAGCCGGCAGCGTCGCGGCAGATCACACTGATCACCAGCACTTCTTCGGCTTGCGGCTGCTCCCTGTCGCTGGTCGAGGCCGAGGCCTTGGTGTCGTCAGGGTAATCGTCGTCACGGCTGCTGAAGCTCGGGCCGCCTTCCAGGTCCAGGTTGAGGTCACCCTGGGATGGCTCGCCGCGCTTGCCGCGCTTGGCGCCTGATTCGCGCTGTTCACGGGCCGGCATGCTCACCGACGGCAGATCGTGCTCGTCCAGGTGCGGTTCCTTATGGGTATCCAACACCCGGGGCGGGCCCAACAGCTCGGCACTGGTGTCCTCGTCAGGCAAATTGGACAAATTCCGGTCAAGACGGAATTTCAGTTTCCCCTTGCCGCCGCGCATGCGCCGCCAGCCGTCGAAAAGAATCCCGGCAATGACAATAATGCCGATGAGGATCAGCCACTCGCGCAGACCGATTTCCATGTAATCCCGTGCCTCTATAAAAAATGCTGAAAAATAAGGGGTTTACAGCTGGTAAACCGCTTTAAAACGTGGCGCCAACTCTATGTTCTGACAGGCGTTTTGCCCACGCATACGATAAATTGACATTAAACTAGCACGACCAAAGGCAACTTTACACCGTCTGTCTCGTGGCTTGCGCGAATATGTCGACTGGCCAGCAACCAGCGTCCGGTAATTCGTCCCGCTTCTGACGAATACCTGGGCTGCGTTGTCCTGCAAGCCCGCGACTCAGGCCTCGACCATCGCCATCGCCTCCTCGACATCCACCGCCACCAGCCGCGAACAACCCGGCTCGTGCATCGTCACCCCCATCAGTTGATCGGCCATTTCCATGGCGATCTTGTTGTGGGTGATATAGATGAATTGCACTGTCTGCGACATCTCCTTTACCAGCCGTGCGTAGCGTCCAACGTTAGCGTCATCCAGTGGCGCGTCAACCTCGTCGAGCATGCAGAACGGCGCCGGATTCAACTTGAAGATGGCAAATACCAGGGCCAATGCGGTCAGGGCTTTTTCGCCACCGGAGAGCAAATGGATGGTGCTGTTCTTCTTTCCTGGCGGCCGCGCCATGATCGTTACCCCTGTATCGAGTAGATCTTCGCCCGTCAGTTCCAAATACGCGCTGCCGCCACCGAAAACTTTTGGGAAAAGGGCCTGAATACCGGCATTGATCTGATCAAAGGTATCCTTGAAGCGGTTTCGGGTTTCCTTGTCGATCTTGCGAATCACATTCTCGAGGGTGTCCAGCGCTTCCACCAGATCGTCGTTCTGCGCATCCAGATACCGTTTGCGCTCGGATTGTTGCTGGTATTCGTCGATGGCCGCCAGGTTGATCGCGCCCAGGCGCTGGATCCGCGCCGCGATGCGCTCGAGTTCCTCCTCGGCGTCTTTCTCGTTGGCCCCGGCCACCAGGGTGGCAAGCACGCCGTGCAGGTCGTAGCCGTCCTCGTGCAACTGATCTTCGAGGGCCTTGCGGCGCACGGTCAGGGCTTGCCATTCCATGCGCTGTTGTTCGAGCTGGCCGCGGATCAATTGCGATTGCTGCTCGGCCTGGTTACGTCGTTTTTCCGCTTCGCGCAATTGGCGATCGGCATCTTCCAGGTCGTCTGCGCGGTCTTGAGTTCTTCGTCGACGGTCACGCGCTTGTCGAGCAGTTCTTCCAGCTTGAGGCGCAACTCTTCCAGCGGTGCCTCACCCTCCTCCAGATTGAGGCTCAGCTGTTCGCGTTTTTCGGTCAGGCGCTCGGCCTGCATTTCCAGCCGTTCCAGCGCCTGGCGCGTGGAATCGTGCTGGGCCTTGAGCGAACCCAGGCGCACCGCCAGTTGATGCGCGTGATCCTTGTGCTGCCGGGCTTCCTGGCGCACCCGATCGAGGCGCTCGCGCAGGCTGTCGCGCTGGGCCAGCAGCAACTCACGCTGCTCGGTATCGAGCGCCATGCTGTCGAGGGCGTCCTGCAATTGCAGGCGTGCTTCGCCGATATTTTCGTGCTCCAGCGCGCGTTGCTCGCCGAGTTCGACCAGCTCTTCGTCCAGACGGGTACGGCGCAATGTCAGCTGCTCGACCTTGGCTTTACCGGCCGACAACTGGGCTTTCAATTCGCCCTGCTGGCGGGCTTCGTCCTGCAGCAGACGGCGCAGATGCTCGCGACCGTTTTCCTGCTGGCGTTGCTGGGCCCGCAGGTTCTGCAGGCGGGTTTCCAGGGTTTCCACCGTGGCTTCGCGTTCTTCGCGCTCAAGGCCCAGGCGCTGGATTTCCTGGCCACGGGCCAGCACCCCACTTTCCGCTTCGCTGGCCCGACGCACGCGTAAGAAGTGCGGGCCGACCCAGTAGCCGTCGCGGCTGATCAGGCTTTGGCCGGCGGTCAATTGACTGCGCAGGGCCAGGGCCTGTTCGAGAGTTTCAATCGGTTTGACTTGCCCTAACCAGGGCGACAGATCGATCTGCGCCTCGACCTTGTCGAGCAGGCTGCCGGCGATGCGCACGCCATCGCTGGCGGGGCTGAGCAAGCGCAGATCGCCCTGGGCAAACCCGGCCAGGTCGAAAGCGGCAAAATCGTCCACCAGCACCGCTTGCAGATCGGCGCCGAGCACGGTCTCCACCGCCAACTCCCAACCGGCTTGCACCTTCAGGCCTTCGGCCAGGCGCGGGCGATCCGCCAGGTGCTGTTCGCGCAGCCATTCGGCGGTGCCGGTGCCGGGATCGAGCGCGGCTTGCTGCAAGGCTTCCAGGGAAGCGAGGCGCCCGTTGAGGCGCTGCAAATCACCCTGGGCCTGCTGCTGCGCCGACAGCGCTTGCTGCAGTTCCTGACGCAGTTGCTCCAGGCGTTCGACCTGGGCTTCTTCGCTGGCCTGCAAGTCTTCCAGGGTCGCTTCACTCGCGGCCAACTGCTCGCCGAGTTCGAGAATCGCCGCGTCTTCCGGATCCGCCGAGAGCAAGGCGCGCTCTTCGCCAAGGCGCTTCTGTCGATCGGCCAGGCGCTCCATGCTGGTTTCCA
Source organism: Pseudomonas sp. VI4.1 (assembly GCF_002029345.1). NCBI lineage: Bacteria > Pseudomonadati > Pseudomonadota > Gammaproteobacteria > Pseudomonadales > Pseudomonadaceae > Pseudomonas > Pseudomonas sp. VI4.1. The sequence goes on along the minus strand of NZ_MULM01000064.1, from coordinate 9,530 downwards.
GCTGCTGGATCCGCGACTGCTGGACTTCCGCCTGCCGCCGGGGTTCGGCCGCCGTGAGGTTGAAGGTGTCCCACTGCTCCTGCCAGCCGTGCATGGTGGTTTCGGACTCTTCCAGCGCGGCGGCAGCCTCTTCGGCGGCGGCGCTGGTGACTTCCTGTTCCGGGGTGAGCATGTCCAGCTCTTCGCCCAGGGTCAGCAGCAACGTGCGGTCGTGGCCCAGATGAGATTCGGTTTCGAGGCGCGCGCGCTCGGCTTCCTTCAAGTCATCCTGCAACTGACGCAAGCGCTGTTGTCCGTGCTGGATACTCTGCTCGACCCGGGCGATGTCGCCGCCGACCGAATAGAAGCGTCCCTGCACCAGATTGAAGCGTTCGGACAGGTCGTGGTGCCCGTCGCGCAGGCGCTCGATCGCAGCGTCGGCATTGCGCTGCTCGGCCACCAGGGCTTCGAAAGTGATTTCCTGGGTGCCGATGATCGCTTCGCGCTGGCCGACCTGTTCGTTCAATGCCTGCCAGCGCAGGGCCGACAACTGCGCCTTGAGCTGCCGCTCCTCGCCTTTGTATTCCTGATACTTCTTCGCCGCCTCGGCCTGGCGGTGCAGCCGTTCGAGCTGACGCTCGAGCTCTTCGCGCAGGTCGGTCAGGCGGGCGAGGTTTTCGTGGGTGCGGCGGATGCGGTTTTCGGTCTCGCGTCGGCGCTCCTTGTACTTGGAGATGCCGGCCGCTTCTTCGATGAAATTGCGCAGGTCTTCGGGCTTGGCTTCGATCAGCTTGGAGATCATCCCCTGCTCGATGATCGAATAGCTGCGCGGGCCGAGGCCGGTACCGAGAAAGATGTCGGTGATGTCACGACGGCGGCACTTGCTGCCGTTGAGGAAGTAGCTGTTCTGGCTGTCCCGGGTGACTTTGCGGCGAATCGAAATTTCGGCGTAGGCCGCGTATTCGCCGATCAAGGTGCCATCGGAGTTGTCGAACACCAGCTCGATGCTCGCCTGGCTCACCGGTTTGCGGCTGGTGGAGCCATTGAAGATGACGTCGGTCATCGACTCGCCGCGCAAGTTCTTGGCCGAGCTCTCGCCCATCACCCAACGGACGGCGTCGATGATGTTCGACTTGCCGCACCCGTTGGGCCCGACCACCGCCGCCATGTTACTGGGGAAGTTCACCGTGGTCGGGTCGACGAAGGATTTGAACCCCGCCAGCTTGATGCACTTGAGCCGCACGCTTAAGCGTCCGTCAGGGCGGAAACCACCAGATCGCAGCTGCGCTGGGCGTAGGCCGTCAGCACCTCGCGGATCTGCGGAAAGTCACGGGCCAGCACGGCGGCGAGCAGGCGCTCGAACAGTTCGAGGAACTCGCTCATCGACGCCTTGCGCTGGTCCAGGGCGAGAAAATACGCACGGCTCATGGCCGGCTGCAGGTTCTCGACGGTTTCCTGCAAGTACGGGTTATTGGCAAACGGGTACGCGGCGCGCATCACGTTGAAGCTGTCATCGACGAAGGTGCGGATGTCCTGGCGTTCGTAGCTGGCGGTCAGGCGCTGCTGGATTTGCACGAACGGCGCCATGTCGGCCTGGACTTGCCAGCCGCTGGCTACGGCGTTGCCGAGCAGGATGTACAACTCGCTCATCAGCGTGCACAGGCTCTGCACCTTGTGCACAGTGAGTTCGGTGACGTGGGCGCCCCGTCGCGGCAGGATCGCGACCAGGTGGCGCCGCTCGAGGATCAGCAAGGCTTCGCGAACCGAACCGCGGCTGACATTGAGGGCCAGCGTGACCTTCTGTTCCTGGATGCGCTCTCCGGGCTTCATTTCGCCGCGAATGATGCGTTCGGCGAGGTGGTGAGCGATTTGCTCGGCGAGGCTGTCCGGCGCCTTGAACGTCATGGTTGTCCTTCAAACTCTTCGATTTGCACAAGCGGCGCAGTGTAGCGCAATTGATCCGTCAGGGCGGAGTGCCCGTCCGGTGGTTTTTGGCACGATTCAAGCAAAAAGCAGGCTGGCGAACGAGGGTCAATAATGAAGATAACCGGTCGTTGATCGACATTTGATAATTTCCTGACCTTTAAGTCAGAAAATCATTGACCGAAAAGTCAGACCTGCTAAATTCGGTTCATGTCGGTTAACAACAATAATGAGTCTGCGAGGCCTTCCGTGATCCAGTTTTTACTTAACCAGGAACTCCGTAGCGAGCACGCCCTGGACCCGAACCTGACCGTGCTCAATTATCTGCGCGACCATGTGGGCAAACCCGGCACCAAAGAAGGCTGCGCCAGCGGTGACTGTGGCGCCTGCACCGTGGTGGTCGGCGAACTGCAGACCAATGACGACGGCCGCGAGCACATTCGCTACCGCAGCCTCAACTCATGCCTGACCTTTGTTTCGTCGCTGCACGGCAAGCAACTGATCAGCGTTGAAGACCTCAAACACCAGGGCGAACTGCACAGCGTGCAGAAAGCCATGGTCGAATGCCACGGCTCGCAGTGCGGTTTCTGCACCCCGGGCTTCGTCATGTCGCTGTTCGCGCTGCAAAAGAACAGCGACGCGCCCGACGCCCACAAGGCCCACGAAGCGCTGGCCGGCAACCTGTGCCGCTGCACCGGTTATCGGCCGATTCTGCAAGCCGCCGAACAGTCCTGCTGCGGCCAGCAGACTGACCAGTTCGATGCCCGTGAAGCCGACACCATCGCCCGCTTGAAAGCCATCGCGCCTACCGACATCGGCGAGCTCAACAGTGGCGACAAGCGTTGCCTGGTGCCGCTGACCGTGGCCGACCTGGCCGACCTCTACGACGCTTATCCACAAGCGCGCCTGCTGGCCGGCGGTACCGACCTGGCGCTGGAAGTCACGCAGTTCCATCGCGCCCTGCCGGTGATGATCTACGTCGGCAACGTCGCCGAGATGAAGCGCATCGAAGTGTTCGACGATCGCCTGGAAATCGGCGCCGCCACCGCCCTCTCCGATTGCTATGACGCCTTGAAGACCGAGTACCCGGACTTTGGCGAACTGCTGCAGCGTTTCGCCTCGTTGCAGATCCGCAACCAGGGCACCCTCGGCGGCAACATCGGCAACGCTTCGCCGATTGGTGACTCGCCACCGCTGCTGATTGCCCTGGGTGCGCAGATCGTTTTGTGCAAGGGCGAGACCCGCCGCACCCTGGCGCTGGAAGATTACTTTATCGATTACCGCGTGACGGCGCGCCAGGAAAGCGAGTTCATCGAGAAGATCATCGTGCCCCGCGCCAGCGTCGAACAACTGTTCCGTGCTTATAAAGTGTCCAAGCGTCTGGACGATGACATTTCCGCGGTCTGCGCCGCGTTCAACTTGCGCATCGACAACGGCGTGATTGCCGACGCTCGCCTGGCTTTTGGTGGCATGGCGGCCATCCCGAAACGCGCCAGTCACTGCGAAGCCGTGTTGCTCGGCTCACCGTTCAACCACGCCACCGTCGAACGCGCCTGCGCCGCACTGGCCGAAGACTTCACGCCGCTCTCGGACTTCCGCGCCAGCAAGGAATACCGCCTGCTCAGCGCGCAGAACCTGCTGCGCAAATACTTCATCGAACTGCAAACACCGCACATCGAGACTCGGGTGACCGCTTATGTCTAATCATCACGCCGTAGAGAAGACCCAGGCCGAACTGGCTGAACTGTTCGCCAAGGACCTGACCACCGGTGTCGGCCGCAGCGTCAAGCACGACAGCGCCGCCAAGCATGTGTCCGGCGAAGCGCAGTACATCGACGATCGGCTGGAATTCCCCAATCAGCTGCACGTTTATGCACGGCTGTCGGACCGCGCCCACGCAAAAATCATCAGCATCGACACCCAGCCTTGCTACGCCTTCGAAGGCGTGCGCATCGCCATCACCCATAACGACGTGCCGGGCCTGAAAGACATCGGCCCGTTGCTGCCGGGCGATCCGCTGCTGGCTATCGATGACGTGCAGTTCGTCGGCCAGCCGGTGCTCGCCGTCGCGGCGAAAGACCTGGAAACCGCACGCAAAGCGGCGATGGCCGCGATCATCGAATACGAAGATCTCGAACCGGTTCTGGATGTGGTCGAAGCCCTGCGTAAACGCCACTTCGTGCTCGACAGCCACACCCATCAGCGAGGCGATTCGGCATCGGCGCTGGCCAGCGCCGAGCATCGCATTCAAGGCACGCTGCACATCGGCGGCCAGGAACACTTCTACCTCGAAACGCAGATCTCTTCGGTGATGCCGACCGAAGACGGCGGCATGATCGTGTACTGCTCGACCCAGAACCCCACCGAAGTGCAGAAACTCGTCGCCGAAGTACTCGACGTGTCGATGAACAAGATCGTCGTCGACATGCGCCGCATGGGCGGCGGGTTCGGCGGCAAGGAAACCCAGGCGGCCAGCCCGGCGTGCCTGTGCGCGGTGATCGCGCACCTCACCGGCCAGCCGACCAAGATGCGCCTGCCGCGCGTCGAAGACATGCTGATGACCGGCAAGCGTCACCCGTTCTACGTCGAATACGACGTCGGCTTCGACAGCACCGGTCGCCTGCACGGCATCGCCCTGGAACTGGCCGGCAACTGCGGTTGCTCGCCCGATTTGTCGGCGTCGATTGTCGACCGTGCGATGTTCCACGCCGACAACTCGTATTACCTGGGCGATGCGACCATCAACGGTCACCGCTGCAAGACCAACACCGCGTCGAACACCGCTTACCGTGGCTTCGGCGGCCCGCAAGGGATGGTCGCGATCGAAGAAGTGATGGACGCGATTGCCCGCCACCTGGCCCTGGATCCGCTGGCGGTGCGCAAGGCCAACTACTACGGCAAGACCGAGCGCAACGTCACCCACTACTACCAGACCGTCGAACACAACATGCTCGAGGAAATGACCGCCGAACTGGAACAAAGCAGCCAGTACGCCGAGCGCCGTGAAGCGATCCGTCGCTACAACGCCAACAGCCCGATCCTGAAAAAAGGCCTGGCGCTGACCCCGGTGAAATTCGGGATTTCCTTCACCGCCAGCTTCCTTAACCAGGCCGGCGCCTTGATCCACGTCTACACCGACGGCAGCATCCACCTGAACCATGGCGGCACGGAAATGGGCCAGGGTCTCAACACCAAGGTTGCGCAGGTGGTGGCCGAAGTGTTCCAGGTGGAAATGGACCGCGTGCAGATCACCGCGACCAACACCGACAAGGTGCCGAACACCTCGCCGACCGCCGCGTCCAGTGGTGCCGACCTCAACGGTAAAGCCGCGCAGAACGCCGCTGAAATCATCAAGCAACGCCTGGTTGAATTTGCCGCGCGGCACTACAAGGTCAGCGAAGAAGACGTGGAGTTCCACAACGGTCACGTGGGGGTTCGCGATCACATCCTGACCTTCGAAGCGCTGATCCAGCAGGCGTATTTCGCCCAGGTGTCGCTGTCGAGCACCGGGTTCTACAAGACCCCGAAAATCTACTACGACCGCAGCCAGGCCCGTGGTCGGCCATTCTACTACTACGCCTTTGGCGCGGCCTGTTGCGAGGTGATCGTCGACACCCTGACCGGCGAGTACAAGATGCTGCGCACCGACATCCTCCACGACGTCGGCGACTCGTTGAACCCGGCCATCGACATCGGCCAGGTCGAGGGCGGCTTCATCCAGGGCATGGGCTGGCTGACCATGGAAGAGCTTGTCTGGAATGCCAAGGGCAAGCTGATGACCAACGGTCCGGCGAGCTACAAGATCCCGGCGGTGGCGGACATGCCGCTGGATTTGCGGGTGAAGCTGGTGGAAAACCGCAAGAACCCGGAAGACACGGTGTTTCATTCCAAGGCCGTGGGTGAACCGCCGTTCATGCTGGGGATTGCGTCGTGGTGTGCGATCAAGGACGCCGTGGCGAGCCTGGGCGACTACCGGCATCAACCGAAAATCGACGCGCCGGCGACGCCGGAGCGGGTGTTGTGGGGGTGTGAGCAGATGCGGCAGTTGACGGTGGCGAAGGCTGTCGAGGCTGAGCCGGAGTTGGCTTCGCTCTAAGGCCGAGGCGCCTGGGTCGCCAGCAAGCCGGCTCCTACAGATCGGTGGTGAATCGCGGTCATGTGAACGACGCGACCCCTGTAGGAGCTGGCTTGCCAGCGAAGAGGCCCGAACAGACAACACTGATGTCGAGGTGAAACATGTACAACTGGATCGACGCCCTCGCCGACCTGCAAAACCAGGGCGAACCCTGCGTGCTGGTGACCATCATCGAAGAGCTCGGCTCGACGCCGCGCAATGCCGGCTCGAAGATGGTCATCAGCGCCACCCAGGCCTTCGACACCATCGGTGGCGGGCATCTGGAATACAAGGCCATGCAGCTCGGCCGCGAGATGCTCGCCAGCGGCAAGCAGGACACTCATCTGGAGCGCTTCAGCCTCGGCGCCAGCCTCGGCCAGTGCTGTGGCGGCGTAACCGTACTGCTGTTCGAACCGATGGGCCAGGTCCAGGCACAGATCGCCGTGTTCGGCGCCGGCCATGTCGGTCGCGCGCTGGTGCCGCTGCTCGCCAGCCTGCCCTGCCGGGTGCGCTGGATCGACTCGCGGGAAGCGGAATTTCCGCAACAGATCCCCCATGGCGTACGCCAGATCGTCAGCGAAGAACCGGTCGATGAAATCGACGACCTGCCCGCCGGCAGCTACTGCATCGTCATGACCCACAACCACCAGCTCGACCTCGAACTCACCGCCGCGATCCTCAAGCGCAACGACTTCGCCTACTTCGGCCTGATCGGTTCGAAGACCAAACGGGTGAAATTCGAACACCGCCTGCGTGAACGAGGCTTCGACAACGCCGTGCTGCAACGCATGCGCTGCCCCATGGGTATCGGCGAAGTCAAAGGCAAGCTGCCTGTGGAAATCGCCATCTCCATCGCCGGTGAAATCATCGCCACCTATAACGCCGATTTCGGCCAGCAGACGGCAAGCGCCGGATCCTCGATTGCCAAGCTGCTGCCTGCATCACGCCGCAGTCAGGCCTCGAACCTGAAAGCGTCAAACTGATAAGCCTCATAACTAGAGAATGACCATGCCTCTGACTCGCAAAGCCTACAGCGCCGCCATTCTGCACAGCATCGCCGATCCCGCCGAAGTGGGGATCGAAGCCTCCTACGAGTATTTTGAAGACGGTCTGCTGGTGATCGATAACGGCAAGATCAGCGCCCTGGGTCACGCCAGCGAACTGCTGCCGACCCTGCCGGCCGACATCGAGATCACCCATTACCAGGATGCGCTGATTACCCCGGGCTTTATCGACACCCACATCCACCTGCCGCAAACCGGCATGGTCGGCGCCTACGGCGAGCAACTGCTGGACTGGCTCAACACCTACACCTTCCCCTGCGAAAGCCAGTTCGCCGACAAGGCCCACGCCGATGAAGTCGCGGACATTTTCATCAAGGAACTGCTGCGCAACGGCACCACCACCGCGCTGGTGTTCGGCAGCGTGCACCCGCAATCGGTGAACTCGTTCTTCGAGGCCGCCGAACAGCTGGACCTGCGGATGATCGCCGGCAAGGTGATGATGGATCGCAACGCGCCGGACTACCTGACCGACACCGCCGAATCCAGTTATGTCGAAAGCAAGGCGCTGATCGAGCGCTGGCACGGCAAGGGCCGTCTGCACTACGCGGTCACCCCGCGTTTTGCACCGACCAGCACCCCGGAGCAACTGACCCTGGCCGGGCAGTTACTGGGTGAATACCCGGATCTGTACATGCAGACCCACATCAGCGAAAACCTCAAGGAAGTCGAATGGGTCAAGGAACTGTTCCCGGAGCGCAAGGGCTACCTGGACGTTTACGATCACTACCAGCTGCTGGGTGAGCGCTCGGTGTTCGCCCACGGCGTGCACCTGTGCGACGACGAGTGCGCCCGGCTGGCAGAAACCGGCTCGGCCATCGCCTTCTGCCCGACCTCGAACTTCTTCCTCGGCAGCGGCCTGTTCAACCTGCCCATGGCCGAGAAGCACAAACTGAATGTCGGCCTGGGGACGGACGTCGGCGGCGGCACCAGTTTCTCGCTGCTGCAAACGTTGAACGAAGCGTACAAGGTCATGCAGATGCAGGGGGCGCGTTTGAGCCCGTTCAAATCGCTCTACCTGGCCACCCTCGGCGGGGCGCGTGCGCTACGCCTGGAACACAGGATCGGTACGTTGCTGCCGGGTACCGATGCAGACTTCCTGGTGCTGGACTACAACGCCACGCCGTTGCTGAGCTATCGCTTGAAGCAGGCCACCAACATTGCCGAGACCTTGTTCGTGTTGATGACGCTGGGGGATGACCGGACGGTTCTGCAGACTTATGCGGCGGGGAATCTGGTGCATCAGCGTTAAGTTAATTCGAGCATAAAAAATCCCCCGCAATCGTTGGTTGCGGGGGATTTTTTGTGCTGTAGGAGCAAGCTTGCTCGCGATGGTCGTTAACGATTACGCGTGAAGCCTGACACCCCGTGGCGTCCTCAAGCCCATCGCGAGCAAGCTCGCTCCTACAGTTTGGCCACAGGCCGCCCCGGTTTCTTCGTCTGCAACAAATGCGAGAACACCGCATGCAGGTCATCCGACGCACTTTCCTCGTCAAGGTTGAGCTTGCTGTCGATGTGATTCATGTGATGCATCATCAAATCCACCGCCAGCTCGGCGTTGCGTGCTTCGATGGCGTTGATCAGCTGGGTGTGTTCGTCGTAGGAGCAGTGGGAACGGTTGCCGCTTTCGTACTGGGCGATGATCAGCGAAGTCTGCGACACCAGACTGCGCTGGAAGCTGATCAAGGGGGCATTCTTCGCCGCTTCGGCCAACTTCAGATGGAACTCGCCCGACAGACGGATACCGGCACCCCGATCGCCACGGGAGAAGCTGTCGCGCTCGTCGTCGACCATCTGGCGCAATTCGGCGATCTCTTCGGCAGTGGCGTGCTGCACGGCCAGTTCAGTGATCGCGCGCTCTACCAGGCGCCGGGCCAGGAACACCTGGCGGGCCTCTTCCACACTCGGGCTGGCGACGACTGCGCCGCGGTCCGGACGCAGCAGCACGACGCCTTCATGGGCCAGGCGCGACAGCGCACGGCGGATGATGGTGCGACTGACCCCGAAAATTTCCCCCAGCGCTTCTTCGCTCAACTTGGTGCCGGGCGCCAGACGCTGTTCGAGGATGGCCTCGAAGATATGCGCGTAGACAATATCGTCCTGGGTACCGCTGCGCCCGGCTTTGCCTGCGCGCGGTTGTTTCTTTAGGGGCTGCAACTGTTCGTTCATGGGCACTCGAGTCGGTAGAACGGCGGCGAATTGACCGTGACTGTAATACGGCACAGTGGGTCACTGGCAAGTATCGCGTAAAAAACACGGCGATTGTACACAATGACCGGTGGCAACACGACTGTACGGCTGTTTGCCGCCTTGGCTGTATTGCAACGGTCCGTTACGTTTGAGTTTAGGCTTGATCGCAGAATCCGTGGTTTTCGCGATCCCCTGTAGGAGCTGGCTTGCCAGCCGAAGGCGGCCTTGAGCCTTGCAGCGCCCATGAACGACGCCTTCGCTGG
>NZ_MULM01000065.1:0-13217 GCF_002029345.1 Pseudomonas sp. VI4.1 | reverse complement strand
CAGGGTTCAGTGGGTCAGTCGATATAGGTGTCGACTGACGACTCCGCCTTCGCCGGGCAAGCCGGCTCCTACAGGGTTCAGTGGGTCAGTCGATATAGGTGTCGACTGACACTCCGCCTTCGCCGGCAAGCCGGCTCCTGCAGGGGGCTGTGGTGGATCAGGGCGATCCGAAAAACGGCCTGATCCCGTGATCCCGGAAATACCGCTCGATCACCTTCGGATCGGAGCACGTCTCGGCCACCGCCACATAAGTATCCGGCCGCAACAGATAAAACCCGCTACGCCCCAGGCCCGCCGCTTCAAACGCCGGACGCCAGCCAAACACATGCAACGGCAAATGATGTTCGTTGCACCAGGCAATCATTTCATCGCTGGTGTCGCCATACACATGCACCTGCCAGGTCAGGCACTTCAGCGATTCGAAATTGTCCCCCTCACCGTCGTGGGCCCAGGGTAAGCGGTCGCCGCCATGCACGTGCCCGGCAACGCCTTTGCTCAGCGGCATCCCGCGATAATCGAGGGTCATTTGCGACACCGTGCGAAACAGAAACTCGCGGCTGGTTTCCAGTGACGCCACCTTGGGGAGCAGAAACGGCGCCAGCCGCGTGCGCAGCAAGTCGGCCAGGCGTCCTTCGGCGGTGACGAAACTGAACACCCGGTCGGTGGTGGCCACCAGTTTGCGGGCAAACGAGATGCGCTCGGGTTCGTAGCTGTCGAGCAGTCGGGCTTGGGCACCGCCGCTCAATACCGCTGCGAGTTTCCAGGCCAGATTGATCGCATCGCCAATTCCGGTATTCATGCCCTGGCCGCCGGCGGGGCTGTGGACGTGGGCCGCATCGCCCAACAGAAACGCGCGCCCGGTGCGGAAGTGATCCGCCACCCGATGGTGCACGCGATAGGTCGAGAACCAGTTCAACTGATCGATCTGCACCTTCATGTGCTCGATAGCCCGGCTGCTGACGTCTTCAAAACGCAGGGTTTCGGCGCGCTCGGCGCGTTCATCGCGCACCGTACCAATCAGCCGGGCACGTCCTTCGCCGGCCAACGGAAACACCGCGAGAAAATCCGCTTCATCGAGATCCACGTGCAGTTCGCCATTGAACGTCGGCCCACTGCCTTGCACGTCGGCCACGTAGAAAATTTGCTGATAAGTGCCGCCGGGGAATCCGGTGTCCAGGGTTTTGCGCACGATCGACCGGGCACCGTCGCAACCGGCCAGGTAGCAGGTCTGGCAGATTTCCAGCTGGCCATCGGGCAAGCGCAGGCGGGCGGTGATGCTGTCGCCGGTTTCCTCGAAACCCTCAAGCTCGGTAGTGCGTTCTACCCTGATGCCAAAGGCTTCCAGGCGTTCTATCAGCAGCCGTTCATGCTCGTCCTGGGGATAGATTTCGAGGAATGCGTAGGGTGTCAGGCCCTCGCCAATTGTGCTCAAAGGCAAGCGCGCCACGGCTTCGCCCTTGACCCAGAAGTTCGCCGCAGCGACTCGATGACCGTTCTGCACCACGGCCTGGCTGAGGTCGAGCTGGCGATACAACTCCAGCGTCCGAGCCTGCACCGCCAGCGCCCGCGACGTGGTGCCGGGGCTCGACGCCTTGTCGATGATCCGCACGCGGATTCCCAGTTTGCTCAGCCACAGCGCCAGTACCAGTCCGGTCGGGCCGGCACCGATGATCAGGACGTCGCTACGGTTCATGGGCCTGTGCTCCTCGATGTGTGGAGCAAGTATGGTTCAGTCCGGGCATGGGGGCAGGCTGGCTGCCCAATGGAGGCCCCACACAGGTCAGCTCCCGCAGGTTTGTGCCAGTGGAAGGAACAGTGCATCGTTCGGGCAGTCATAGCCTGCGCCATGCCATTGATCGTATGGTTAACCCGGCTCAACGGATTTGATGGAGCATCATGCAAGCCAATCGATTGATCATGGGTATCGCCGCGTTGCTGGTCCTGGCCGGTTGCGGCACTCAACGCATCCAGGAGCCACCGGTGCGCAAGCCTGCCGAGGTCAGGGCCGAGATCGTGCGTCTGCTGCCGGCCAAGATCGTCGACCGTCAAGGATGGGCCACCGACATTTATGCAGCGTTTGCCGCCCAGAACATCTACCCCTCCACGCAAAACCTGTGTTCGGTACTGGCGGTGACCGAGCAGGAGTCGACCTTTCAGGTGGACCCACCGGTGCCGGGCCTGGGCAAGATCGCCCGCGACGAAATCGACCGCCGCGCCGCCAAGGCCCACATCCCCGGTCTGCTGGTGAGCGGTGCGCTGCAGGTGAGCTCCAGCAACGGCAAAAGCTACAGCGACCGCCTGCAAGCCGCCCGCAGCGAAAAAGAGCTCAGCGCGATCTTCGATGATTTCATCGGCATGGTGCCCATGGGCCGCACGTTGTTCGCCGGTTTCAACCCGGTGCACACCGGCGGGCCGATGCAGGTCAGCATCGACTTTGCCCAGGAGCAGGCGCGGGATTATCCATACCCGGTGGACGGTTCGATTCGTCGGGAAGTGTTCAGCCGTCGCGGCGGCATGTATTTCGGCATCGCGCACTTGCTCGGTTATCCGGTGAGCTACCAGCAGCCGCTGTACCGCTTCGCCGATTTCAATGCCGGGTGGTACGCCAGCCGCAATGCCGCGTTCCAGAACGCGGTGAGCCGTGCCACGGGCATCCCGCTGGCGCTGGATGGCGACCTGGTCCGTTACGATTCGATCATGCCCGGCACCACGGAACTGGCGGTGCGCACCCTCGGCAAGCAACTGGGCATGCGCAATCCGACTATCCGTAATCAGCTGGAGGAGGGTAAAAGCCTCGAGTTCGAGGACAGCGAACTCTATCGGCGAGTCTTCGAACTGGCCGAACAGGCCGAGGGGCGTTCATTGCCACGGGCGGTGTTGCCGGGGATCGTGCTGCAGAGCCCGAAGATCACCCGCAAACTCACCACAGCGTGGTTCGCCAAACGGGTCGATGAACGTTATCAGCGGTGTATGGCGCGGCGGTAGGCGCCGGCTTGCTGGCGAAGGCTTCTTCAAGGGCACTGCACGGCTTTAGGCCGCCTTCGCTGGCAAGCCAGCTCCTACAGGGAATCACCTGCGTACCGATGAATTGTGGTCAGCGCCAAATCCCCGTGTAGGAGCCGGCTTGCTGGCGAAGGCGTCTTCAAGGGTGCTGGATGGCTTGAGGCCGCCTTCGCTGGCAAGCCAGTTCCTACAGGGAATCACCGCCCGAGTCCCGGTTTATTGCCGGCATCCCCGGGCACTTCTACACTGTCAGCGGGCATTGTTCGCTCAATGCAGTGGAACGAGGGCGGGTGAGCGCGCCTCTACTGACTATATTCCTGTCTCGCCAGGGGAGCCGCACCATGTACCAGCTCTACGGACACCAGAACTCCGGCGCCGCTGCGATCGAAGCAGCACTCGAACTTTGCGAGATCCCTTACCGCTTCATCGATGTCGAGTCGTCCCCGCAGGACGCCATGGCGCTGGAGAAACTCAACCCGCTGAAACAGATTCCGACCTTGCAACTGCCCGACGGCAGCATTCTCACCGAGAGTGCGGCGATCCTGATTCACCTGGGGCTCACCTTTCCCCATTCGAAGCTGCTGCCGGAAAAGGCTGCGGAGCGCGATCAGGCCATCCGCGGCCTGGCGTTTATCGTCACCAATTGCTACGCGGCCATCGGCATCATCGATTACCCCGAACGCTGGTTGGCCCAGGCGGATGAAGCGTCCAGGCACAACCTCATAGCCGGCGCGCGCAAGCGCCTGCATTGGAGTTGGGAGGTGTTTGCCGATCAGTTCTCGGGCGAGTTGTACCTGGGCGATGAAACCCCCAGAGCCCTGGATGTGCTGGCGGCGGTGGTCAGTCGGTGGGCGGGCAGCCGGGAGCATTTGCGCAGTACCCGGCCAGGGTTTTTCACGTGGCTGGAACGCATCGACCGGCACCCGACGCTGGCACCGGTCTTCGCCCGGCATTGGCCAGCCTGAGAACACTGCTATCCCCCTGTAGGAGCTGGCTTGCCAGCGAAGGCGGCGTGTCAGCCGACACATGTATTAGCTGATGTATCGTCTTCGCTGGCAAGCCAGCTCCTATATGGGGGAATGCGGTGTCAGTGGTTATTCCCCGCGAATGTACTGCTCCAGCTGCCGAATCAGTTCGGCCTGTTCGGCAATGGCTTCCTTGACCAGGTCACCGATCGACAGCAAGCCGATCAGCACACCGCCTTCCACCACCGGCAGGTGCCGCAGGCGTTTGTCGGACATGATACCCATGCAGGTTTCCACGGTCTGATGGGTGTCCACGGTGATGACCGGCGAGACCATGATGTCCTCGACCGGCGTACCGACGGACGAACGGCCCTTGAGCACCAGTTTGCGCGCATAGTCACGCTCGCTGATGATGCCGATGACCTCGCCGTTCTTCACCACCGGCAATGCGCCGACGTTTTTCGCGGCCATGACCATCAGCGCTTCCAGCACCATTTGATGAGGCGCAATGGTATGGACTTCCTGATTTTGCTGGGCCTTTAACTTGAGCAGTTGGGCGACGGTTTTCATGGCGGTTTCTCAGGTGTTGTCGTTGTTCTTGAAGAATCGTAGACCCGGGCGCGCAGAGCAAGGCGGAAAGCGGCAGATAACACGCAAAAAACGCCATTCGGCGGTTTTTCCTGGGCTGTCGTTTGCTTTTAGCTCAATTCCAGCCAGATCGGTGCATGGTCCGAGGGTTTTTCCATCCCGCGCAGTTCATAATCCACGCCCGCATCCTTCACCCGCGGCAACAAGCCGTGGGACGCCATGATCAAATCGATCCGCAGCCCGCGCTTGGGCTCGTCTTCAAAGCCACGGCTACGGTAGTCGAACCAGCTGAAGCGGTCGGCCACGTCCGGGTTCAGGTGACGGAAGCTGTCCACCAGTCCCCAGTTCTTCAGGCGCGCCATCCACTCGCGTTCTTCGGGCAGGAAGCTGCATTTGCCGGTTTTCAGCCAGCGTTTCATGTTGTCCGCCCCAATGCCGATGTCGCAGTCTTCCGGCGAAATGTTCACGTCGCCCATCACCACCAGCGGCTGATCATTGCTGAACTGACTTTCCAGCAACTGCTGCAAGTCGCCGTAGAAACGCTCCTTGGCCGGAAATTTGGTCGGGTGGTCACGGCTTTCGCCCTGGGGGAAATAGCCGTTCATGATGGTTACCGGCACGCCATTGGCGTCGGCGAACGTGCCCCAGATAAAGCGGCGCTGGGCGTCTTCGTCATCGGTGGCGAAACCTTTGTGCAGCGCCAGCGGTTCTTTGCGCGAGAGCAGGGCGACACCGTAGTGGCCTTTTTGCCCATGGAAATACACGTGATAGCCCAGGGCCTGAACCTCGGCCAGGGGGAATTGTTCGTCGTGGACCTTGGTTTCCTGCAGCCCGATCACGTCAGGCTGGTGCTTCTCGATCAGCGCCGCCAGCTGATGCGGGCGAGCGCGCAGCCCGTTGATGTTGAAGGAGACGATCTTCATGGTCGGCAGTCCTGGCAAAAGGGCGATGCTAGCTGACATGGAGGGATGGGGCTAGCTTGGGGAGGCTATTCGTCTTCCTTGTTTGTCCTGTGTCGTCTGTTCCGGCCTCTTCGCGAGCAAGCCCGCTCCCACAGTGGGTTTGTGCATGGATCCAGTATTTTCTCTCACAGTGGGTTTGTGCATGGACCCAGTAGTTTCTCCACAGGGGGTTTGTACATGGACCCAATGATTTCTCCAGTCTGGTCTATACCTTGTGGGAGCGAGCTTGCTCGCGAAGACGGCTCATGCACCGCCACTGATTTCGGATCAGCACGGAACTGTGCCTGCGCTGCCAGGTTCGTACCCATAAGAACGCGGCCTTTTGAGCCGCGCCCCGGAGAGATCAGCCGTTATGCCCGAAACCTCGACCGCCATCGCCGATATCCACATGCTCGACAGCGGCTATTCCCGCGAAGCCCGCTCCTTGCTGTACCAGGCTTATCGGCACGAACCGACCTTCGGTTACCTGTTCGAAGCGGAACGCCCCGGTTACGAACAACGGGTCCGCGCCACCGTGCGCGAACTGGTCAAGCAACATTTTCTGCAGGACTTGCCGGCCATCGGCCTGCTGGTCAACGACCGGTTGATCGGCATCGCCCTGATCGCGCCGCCGCAACGGCGTCTGGGCATCACCGACAGCTGGGCCTGGCGCCTGCGCATGGTGCTCAGCACCGGCTTTCGCTGCACCCGCCGCTACCTCGAATATCACGATGCGGTGATGGCGTGCGTGCCGTCCGACGAGGTGCACCTGCTGCCTTTGCTGGGGATTCATCCACAATTTCAAGGCAAGCACTTCGGCGAACAGCTGCTGCAAGCGGTGCATAACTGGTGCGCGGTGGATGAACACTCCCAGGGCGTGGTCCTCGATACCGGGAATCCTCGTTATCTGGAGTTCTATAAGCGTCAAGGCTATGAGGAAATCGGCGAGGTGGCCGTAGGACCGATCCGCGAACACGTGTTTTTCCACGCCAATCCTCAGGTGTTACAAACAGCAACGGCTTAACGGTAGAACTTTCTTTCATAGCGAGGCTCTATCACGCTCCCAAGCTCGTGATAGCATCCGCGCCTATGAAGTTTTCAGGAAGATTTACCAGCGCCATGCTGATGCTGATCACCAGCTGCGCGGCGCTGGCGCAAAGTGAATTGGATGTGCGGATCAAACCGTCCAACGATGAACTCAAAGCCAATATAGAGGGCTATATCGGCAGCCTCGGCGATCGCGATGAGGAAGCCTTGCTGCGCTTCAGTCGTGGCGCCGAGGAGCAGGCGCGCAAGGCCGCCCAGGCCCTGGGCTATTACGCCGCAGATCGACAGCGACGTGAAGGGCGGCAAGACGCCGCGCCTGGTGCTGAACATCGATCCCGGCGAGCCGGTGCATTTGCGCAACGTCACCATTCGCGTCGAGGGGCCCGCGGCCTCTCTCAAATCCTTTCGCGTGCCCAAGGGCGCCGCACTCAAGACCGGCGCGGTGCTCAATCATGGTCACTACGAAGATGCCAAGCGCCTGATCCAGAACCAGGCCTCGCGCTATGGCTTCTTCAGCGGGCGCTTTACCAGCCAGAAGCTGGCGGTAGACCCCCGGGCCGGCGTGGCCGACATCGAATTGGTCTACAACAGCGGCCCGCGTTATGCCCTGGGCAAGGTCAGCTTTGAAGGCGACACGCCCTTCGACGAAGACTTGTTGCAACGCATGGTGCCGTTCAAGGCGGGCGCACCCTATGACTCCGAACTGATCGCCGAACTCAACCAGGCGCTGCAATCGAGCGGCTATTTCGAGGGGGTGCGGGTCGATGCGGCACCGACCGCGTCCAAGGCCAATGTGATCCCGGTGGACGTCAAGCTCGACACCCGCAAGCCGCGAACCATGGGCCTGGGCGTGGGTTACTCGACCGACGTCGGCCCACGGGTCAAGGCCAACTGGACCCGGCATTGGGTCAACCCCCAGGGGCACAGCTACGGCTGGGAAACCGAAGTCTCGGCGCCACGGCAAAACGTCGGGCTGTTCTACGACATTCCGCTGGACCCGCCGCTGACCGACAAACTGCGCTTCGCCGGCGGCTATCAGTATGAAGAAATCGCCGATAAGGACAGCCTGAGCAAGCTGTTGACCCTCGGTCCCGAGTGGCACAGCAAGTTGCCCAGCGGCTGGCAACGGGTGGTGTCGCTCAAATGGCAACGGGAAGAGTACCGACTCGGCGACGACTCGGGGCTCAGCACCTTGCTCATGCCCGGCGTCAGTTATTCCTATCTGAAAAGCGACAACCGTATCGACCCGCACAATGGTTATCGCCTGGCCTTCGAAACCAAGGTCGCCAAGGAAGGGTTGGGGTCCGACAACAATCTGCTCTATGGCACGGCACTGGTGAAAGGCTTGACCACGGTCTTCGACAAACACCGTTTGCTCGGTCGGGTACAGGTCGGCGGCAGCGCGACCAACGGCTACAAATCAGTGCCGCCGTCGTTGCGGTTCTTCGCCGGTGGCGATCAGAGCGTGCGCGGTTACGATTATCAGAGCCTGTCCCCGGAAAACTCCAACGGCGACCGCATCGGCGGTCGTTACATGGTGGCCGGCAGCGTCGAGTATCAGTACGCCGTCGCCGAAAAATGGCGGGTGGCGACCTTCATCGACCAGGGCAACTCCTTTAATACACTTGAATTGCCGAACCTCAAGACCGGCGTCGGCATCGGCGTGCGCTGGGTGTCGCCGGTGGGGCCGATCCGCCTCGACCTGGCTCACGCGATGGACGACGACGGCGGCATTCGACTGCACTTTTCCATGGGGCCTGAGCTGTGAAGCGTGGTTTGAAAGTAACGCTGCTGGCGATCCTGGCGCTGTTGATGCTGGTCGTCCTTACCCTGGCCACGGTATTGGGCACGGTGACGGGCAGTCGCTGGGCTCTCGGGTTTGTCCCGGGCCTGACCGTGGAGAATTTCCAGGGGCGCCTGGGCGGGCAGTGGAGCGCCGACCATCTGTTGTGGCAGCAGGACAGCAGCCAGGTCGAGCTGAGCAAAGTGATTTTCGCCTGGTCGCCGCTGTGCCTGACGCGCATGACCCTGTGCATCGAGCAATTGCAGGCCGACCAGGTCAGCTTGCAATTCCCGCCGGGCGCGGAAGAAGAGAGCAGCGGGCCGATCACCCTGCCGGACGTGCAATTGCCCCTGGCAATAGAGTTGGGTGACATCAAGGTCGGCAGCCTTTTGTTCAACGGCAGCGAAGCGCTCAAGGGCCTGCAACTGGCGGCGCACTGGACCGATAAAGGTTTGCAGATTGATTCCGTGCAGTTGCAGCGTGACGAGCTGAGCCTGAACCTGTCCGGCCTGCTGCAACCCAGCGGCAACTGGCCGCTCAAGGCCGAGGGTAGACTGACCCTGCCATCGCCGGGCACCGAGCCGTGGGCGCTGGCGCTGAAGGTCGACGGCGACCTGCTGAAGACCCTGAACCTGAAAGCCGACAGCAGCGGCTACCTGAACGGACAACTGACGGGCCAATTGCAACCGCTGGTGGAAAACCTGCCGGCCAAGGTGCGCATCACCGCCGACGGCTTCAAGCCCAGCGCCGACCTGCCGGACACCCTGCAACTCAACCAGCTGGAACTCACCGGCGACGGCGACTTGAAACAGGGTTACCAACTGCTCGGCAAAGCCACGCTGCCCGCCGAGAAGGGCCCGGTGGCATTGTTGCTGCAAGGCAAGGTCGACGCCAATGGCGCGCAGATCGCCGGGCTGGACCTGACGGCCAACGACAAGCAAAGCCTCAAGCTCACCGGGCACCTGGACTGGAGCAAAGGCCTGAGTGCCGAGGCGAAAATCGACTGGCTGGATTTCCCCTGGCACCGTCTCTATCCGCTGATCGACGAACCGGAAGTGGCCTTGCGCAGTTTCAACGGTGAAGTCTCCTACACCGACGGCAAGTACCTCGGCAACTTCAAGGCCGCGCTGGATGGCCCGGCCGGGGCCTTCAGCCTGAACAGCCCGTTCGCTGGCGACCTGACGAAAATCTACCTGCAACAAATCCAGCTCGAAGCCGGGCAGGGCAAAGCCCAGGGTCACCTGAACCTGCAATTCGCCGATGGCATTGCCTGGGACACCGCGCTGGACCTGTCGGCCATCAATCCGGCGTACTGGGTCGCAGAGTTGCCGGGCACCCTGGCCGGACCGTTACGCAGCAAAGGCGAGCTGAAGAATGAAACACTCAGCCTGAATGCCGACCTGGACCTGAAGGGCAAGCTGCGCGGCCAACCGGCAGTGATCCAGGCCAAGGCCGACGGCGGCGGCGAGCAATGGAACCTCAGCGCCCTGCAGATTCGCCTGGGCGACAACAGCATCAATGGCAAGGGCAGCCTGCAACAGAAACTGACCGGCCAGATCGACATCAAGCTGACGCGCCTGGCGCAGCTCTGGCCGCAATTGCGCGGGCAGCTCAACGGCCGGGTCGATGTCGCCGGCACGCTCAAGGCACCGCAAGGCAAGCTCGGGCTGCAAGGTACGCAGCTGGCGTTCGAAGACAATCGTCTGCAAAGCCTGAACCTGGATGCGACGCTCGACAGCGCGCAACGGGCGAAAATCGATCTCAAGGGCCGCGGCATCCAGGCCGGCGACACCTCGTTGGGGACCTTGACCGCCAGTGGCCAGGGCGATATCAAGAAGCAGAAGCTGACCTTGGATCTGCAAGGACCCCAGCTGAAACTGGCGCTGGGCTTTGACGGTGCGCTGGACCAAGGCAACTGGCGCGGACGCCTGGCCAGCGGCGATATCCAGGCCGGTGGCCAGGACTGGAAGCTGCAAGGCCCGGCGAAGCTCGAGCGGCTGGCGGACGGCAAGGTCAACTTCGGCGCCCATTGCTGGATGTCCGGCCCGGCCAGCCTGTGCGGTGAAGACCAGCGCCTGATGCCGGAGCCGAAGCTGCGTTATCACCTCAAGCAATTCCCGATCGACAGCCTGGCGCAGTGGTTGCCCAAGGATTTTGCCTGGAAGGGCCGGCTCAATGCTGACCTGCAACTGGACATGCCCGCCAGCGGCCCGAACGGTCAGATCAGCATCGATGCCAGCGGCGGCACCCTGCGCGTGCGCGAGAAAGACCAGTGGCTGGACTTCCCGTACCAGACCCTGAAACTGACCAGCAAACTCACGCCCAAGCGCATCGACACCGACCTCAACTTCGTGGGCGGCAAGCTCGGCGAACTGATGGTGCAGGCCCAGATCAATCCGTTGCCCAAGGACAAGCCGCTGACCGGGTCTTTCCGTTTGAGCGGGCTGGACCTGTCCGTGGCCCGGCCGTTTGTGCCGATGGTCGAGAAAATCACCGGGCGCTTGAATGGCAGCGGCACGATTTCCGGCGCACTGCTGGCCCCTCAGGTCAATGGCAGTGTGCTGCTCAGCGACGGTGAGATTTCCGGGGCTGAACTGCCGATGGACCTTGAAGCCTTGCAGGTGCGGGCGCTGATTGCCGGCGAAACCGTGCAATTGGAGGGCAGCTGGAAAAGCGGCAAGGCCGGGCAGGGCAGCTTGAATGGCGACATCGCCTGGGGCCAGGCGCTGGTGGTGGACCTGGTGCTCAAGGGCTCGCAGTTGCCGGTGAACGTCGAGCCGTATGCCAAGCTGGAAATGGCGCCAGACCTGAAGATCTCGATGAAGGACGACAAACTGTCGGTGGCCGGCAAAGTGCGGGTGCCCAAGGGTGAAATCACCGTGCGCGAGTTGCCGCCGTCGACGGTCAAGGTCTCCGATGACACGGTGATCATCGGCCAACAGACCGAAGAGGGCAAACCGCCGATGGCCATGGCGATGGACATCGATGTGGTGGTCGGCGAAGAAAAACTCAGCTTTGCCGGGTTTGGCCTGACCGCCAACCTGCAAGGGCATGTGCACATCGGCGACAACATGGACACCCGCGGCGAGCTCTGGCTCAACGACGGGCGTTACCGCGCCTACGGCCAGCGGCTGACAGTGCGCCGCGCACGTCTGCTGTTTGCCGGGCCCATTGACCAGCCCTACCTGGACATCGAAGCGATTCGCCAGACCGATGACGTGATCGCCGGGATTCGCCTGAGCGGCAGCGCCGAGCAGCCGACCACGCAAATCTTCTCAGAGCCGGCCATGAGCCAGGAACAGGCGTTGTCCTATCTGGTGCTGGGCCGTCCGCTGAGCACCACCGGCGAGGACAACAACATGCTGGCTCAAGCGGCACTCGGGCTGGGCCTGATGGGCAGTTCGGGGGTGACCAGCGGCTTGGCCAAGAGCCTGGGTATTCAAGACTTCCAGCTCGATACCGAGGGCAGCGGCAACGAAACCAGTGTGGTGGCCAGCGGCAATATCTCCGAGAAACTCAGCCTGCGTTACGGGGTTGGCGTGTTTGAGCCGGCCAACACCATTGCCTTGCGCTACAAGCTGAGCAAGAAGGTCTACCTCGAGGCTGCAGGTGGTGTGGCCAGTTCGCTGGATATCTTCTACAAGCGGGATTTCTAGGCCCGCGTTCCCTCGATACCGAGTCGCTTCCTTCGCTGGCAAGCCAGCTCCTACAGGTGTTGTGTCGCGCGATCCATGTGATCGACACGATCCCCTGTAGGAGCTGGCTTGCCAGCGAAAGCAATCTATCAACCCCCCCAACCCACCTGCAAAACCCCATTTATCAGCCCCGCCAAACACAACAGCAAAACTCCATTTATCTGTGAAATAGAAAGCAGCCTAACTATTTCATTGACATTCGCTGCCTAGGCAGTAACATCTCGACATACATTCTCTGCCTAGGCAGCTAATTGGTGGTCAGATGAAACATTTCACCCCGGACGAATTCCACACGTGCCATCTCGGCCTCCTGCTCGGGCGCGCGGCGCTGCTCAAGGACCGGATCATCGACACCCACATGGAACCCCACGGCATCACTGCCGCGCAGTTCAAGGTGCTGATCATCATGGCCCAGTTCGGCGTCGATACCCCGGCCGAGCTCTGTCGTCACCTGTCCCTGGACAGCGGTTCGATGACCCGCATGCTCGACCGTCTGGAACAGAAAGGCTTCCTCGCCCGCCAACGTTCCGCGGCGGACCGCCGTCAGGTGCAGCTGGTGCTGACTGAAGAGGGGCTGAAGCTCGCCGACCGCCTGCCACACATCGGCGCCGACGCCATGAATGAATTGGCCGGGGCCATCACCCCGGAAGAACTGAACACCCTGGAACAGATCCTCAAGAAAATCCTGGTGGCCGCCGGTGACTCGATCACCCTGCTGCGGGTAGGTGACAAATGAACAGTAAAACCTTGCGCAGCGGTCTCAGCCTGGTGCTGTTGGCCATGACCCTGGCCGGTTGCGCCAGCTACAGCGGCCTGGACACCGAAGGCGTCAGCCTCGAGGCAAAAAACCTCAAGGCCGGACAATCCCTCAGCGGCGTGACCCTGTCGCCGGCGGCCTGGCCGAAAAGCGACTGGTGGAAAAGCCTCGGCGACCCGCAGCTCGACGGCCTGATCCGCGAAGCCCTGCTCGACAGCCCGGACATGCAAATCGCCGCCGCCCGCGCCCATCAGGCCAGCGCCGCCGCTTACGCCGCCGACGCCGAGCGGATGCCGACGCTGGATGCCAAGCGCGGCGCCAGCCGTTCGCGTCTGGCCCGCGATCAAGACCCGCAGGGGCAGGGTGATGCCTACTCCACCGTGCGCAACATCGGCGCCAGTTTCAATTACAACTTCGACCTCTGGGGCGGCCAGCGCG
>NZ_MULM01000066.1:0-13296 GCF_002029345.1 Pseudomonas sp. VI4.1 | reverse complement strand
TTTCTATCCAACGGCACGCTTGACGAAGAATTTGGAGAAAAAGGGAAGTATATTTTTCACTTCCCTGACACTGATATCGCGGCATCTGCCTACAACGAAGAATGCCTGAAAAATGCCAGATCCAAATCCACAGCGCCCCCCCGTTCCAACCAATTCAAGCCCTATTCCCGGGAAGCTTCCTCGGTCCAGGGCGATCACATCATATTGCTCCACACCCTAGGCACCTTTGAATGGACGGACTCGCTCATCATCCGTCTGACAGAGGACGGGGCCCTTGATACAACATTCAATGGCTCGGGGTTTGTCCGTGTCAGTCATGACAATTTTCCCTTCCTCGAGCTTCAAAGTGTGACAGTCGACGACACTGGAAATTACATCAGTGGAGGCGACGTCCGAGCTGATTATTACGAACAGCCGGAGGCCATTATTCTGGTAAAACACAGAAAAGATGGCAGTCTGGACACCTCCTTTCAGCAGGAAGGATTCTTGCAGATTCACGATGAAGATCCAAACTATGGATTACGACTTATAAAAACCGTAAAACAGCCTAATAATCGCGTTCTGTGCTTAGGTTTCAGGTTCTCTAAAGTTTTCGGTGAGCTTTCCGGGTTTTTGATAAGCCGGGAAGCAGACGGTGCCAGCAACATTCAGTTCAATAGCGGAAAACCTGTATTCACCAATGTAAATTCCTCCACAACCTTCTGTATCAACGCCGACTTTTTGCCCGGCGGAAATTTCTTCACCACTGCACTTGTCGATATAGTATCGCGCGAACGCCATTACGCGGTCGCACGTTTTTTGCACAACGGGGCTATTGACGAGGACTATGGAAATGGCGCCGGCTGGCTTGTTTACAGGGAGGCGAAAAACTTTACCATCGAAGCGTCAACCATAAAAAACAACAAGATCATTTTTGCAGTGGATGATGAACACGACAATATAATTCACCGCGCTATTGCACGAGGCTTGATGCCCTGATTACGCGCAGCACTGTGTGAATGGAGGTCATTATCCCGGAAGGTCAAAAGATCGCAGCCTTCGGCAGCTCCAGTTGCTGAAAGCATAAGGAACCGTTGCCGCCTACTGTCAGACCTGACAGTAGGCGGGACAGGTCGATGGGTAGCTACTTGAGCAAAACCCACCATCTGAGCCGGGGCTTTTTCCATTCTGATCCGGCACGTGCG
Organism: Pseudomonas sp. VI4.1; assembly: GCF_002029345.1. Classification (NCBI taxonomy): domain Bacteria; kingdom Pseudomonadati; phylum Pseudomonadota; class Gammaproteobacteria; order Pseudomonadales; family Pseudomonadaceae; genus Pseudomonas; species Pseudomonas sp. VI4.1. Next base: position 12,112 of record NZ_MULM01000066.1, on the reverse strand, counting down.
ACGCCTGTCCGGCCCTCATCGCTGGCAAGCGAGCTCCCACAGGGTTGGGGGTCGTACACAATAAATTTGATCGACAGATAAACCTGTGGCAGCGGGCTTGCCCGCGATAGGGCCGGCACTGCCGCGAAGATCAATGCCTGTTGATAAACCCCGACAACGCCGCAACCGCTTCCGGCGAACGCAGCCGCTGGGTGAACAACGCGCCCTCTTCTTCTATCACTTTGCGCAATTGCTCACGGTCCGGGGCCTTCATCAATTGCTTGCTGATCCGTACCGCTTCCGGTGGCAGGGTCTCGAAACGCAACGCCATCTCCCGCGCCTTGGCCAACGCAGCTTCGCCACTGCCCAGGGCTTCGGTGGCAATGCCCCATGCGGCCGCTTGCTCACCACTGAAACCCTCGCCCAGCAGCAACAATTGCGCCGCTTTGGCCTGGCCCAGCAAACGCGGGAGGATCAGGCTGGAACCGAATTCCGGGCATAACCCGAGATTGACGAAGGGCATGCGCAATTTTGCATCCGCGCTGATGTACACCAAATCGCAATGCAGCAGCATGGTCGTGCCAATGCCCACCGCAGCACCGGCCACGGCGGCAATCACCGGCTTGCGGCATTCGAGCAGGCTGAGCATGAAATGAAACACCGGGCTGTCGAGACTGGTCGGCGGTTGCTGCAGGAAGTCGGCGATGTCGTTGCCGGCGGTGAAGCACTCGGCGGACCCGGTGATCAGCACTGCGTTGATTTCCGGATCGGCATCGGCCTGTTCCAGCGCTTCGGCCAGGTGGCTGTACATGGCGCGGGTCAGGGCGTTTTTCTTGTCGGGGCGGTTCAGACGCAAGGTCAGCAGGCCGCGTTCGCGCTCAAGTTGGATGGCATTGGTCATGGTATGTCTCAGCGGTGCGGGCAGGCAAAAATCAATTGTGGCGAGCGAGCTTGCTCGCGCTTGAGTGCGCAGCGCTCACAAGCATTTGGGGGCCGCTGCGCAGCCCAGCGGGAGCAAGCTCCCTCGCCACAGAAACTTTCAAGCCAATTAGAGTCAGCGCTCAACCGCGAGGCAGAAAAACATCGGCCAGCAGTTGATTGCGCGGCAGTCCCGCCAGGTACAGGCGCCGGGCAAAGGCGTCGACACTGTCGGGGGCCCCGCAGAGTAAAGCCTGGGTTTGCCGGGAAACAAGCCTCAGTTGTGCCAAAGCCGCGGGTAACTCGGCCGGGGTCCACAGCTCGACGCTGAGGTTCGCACGATTGGCGGCCATGGCATGCAGGGGTTTGGCCAGATAATGCGCATCGGCATCATGGGCCAGGTGAATCACACGGATCGTACCTTGGTGGTCCTGCCGCAGCGCTTCACGCAAGACGCCGAACAACGGACCCAGCCCGGTACCCGCGGCCATCAGCCACAACGGCCGAGTGTTCCAGTCCACGTCGTAATGCAAGGCCCCGCCGCGCAACTCGCCGAGACGGATCCCATCGCCGATTCTCAATTGGCGGGCCGCATCGCAAAATTCCCCAGGCTGGCGACAGTCGAGGTGAAACTCCAGGAAGCGGTCTTCGTCCGGCAGGCTGGCGAGGGAGTACGGCCGCGCGACGTTGCCCGCCCACAACACCAGATGCTGTCCGGCGCTGTAGCGCAAAGGACGTTCAGGGGTCAGGCGCAAACGCAACACACTGGCGCTCAACCAATCGACGGCAGCCACTTGGGCCGGTCGCCCATCCTGTTGCGGGTCGAAGGCGTGCACCTGCAAGTCCTCGACTACCTGACACTGGCACGCCAGGCGCCAGCCCTGCTGACGCTGGTCCGCGCTCAAGGCATCGGGCCGGCTATCGCTCGGCAGCCCTTGTACACACTGCACCAGGCAAGCATGACAGCTACCGGCGCGGCAGCTGTAGGGCACTGGCACACCGTTGCGATTCAAGGCATCGAGCAGGTTGCTACCGGCTGCAACAGACCATTGGCGCGCGCGACCCGTAACTCAGGCATCAACGTTCTCCCCTGCCGCCGATGGCCGCATGGGTCAACGGCTCATCGAAGTGGCCGGTAAAAAACACCGGCCACAGCGGCAAAGCCAGGGCGCAGGTGCCGGCTTCGAGGGCAAAGCGTTTGAGCAAGAGGCGCTGGATGGCGTTATGGGGCAATCGTTGACTCACCATGGGAGGGGGGTTGTCAGAGTGTCCTACTCTACAGACCGACGGCCACTTTAGTGGGGCGACCGATAAATGACCATTCAATTTTCGGGGTAAAAAACCAACACCAAGCCATGCGCCCTTCCCCCTCTGTAGGAGCTGGCTTGCCAGCGAAAGCGGCCTCAAGCCTTGCATCGCCCATGCAGACGCCTTCGCCAGCAAGCCGGCTCCTACAGGGTTCCGGCGTTGAGCACCATACCCAGGTACGCAGGTGATCCCTTGTAGGAGCTGGCTTGCCAGCGAAGGCGGCCTCAAGCCTTGCATCGCCCATGCAGACGCCTTCGCCAGCAAGCCGGCTCTACAGGGGATGGTGTGTGTGTGTGTGTGTGTGTGCGTACCTATGCGACCAACGTTTGACCGACCAGGCGTGTGCAGGCCTGCGAGGCGCGGTATACTGCCGCGCCTTTTTAGCGTCGCGCCAGCTTGCCCGGCGTGCCTTGAAAGGTGCTTGCAACCGACCGATGCACCCAAGCTGCAAGCACCTTATTGAATGTTCCCGTCTTTTAGAGGAGCGCGACTCATGACCGTGATCAAGCAAGACGACCTGATTCAGAGCGTTGCCGACGCCCTGCAGTTCATTTCCTATTACCACCCCGTTGACTTCATCCAGGCGATGCACGAAGCCTACCTGCGCGAAGAATCGCCAGCGGCCCGTGACTCCATGGCCCAAATCCTGATCAACTCGCGCATGTGTGCCACCGGCCACCGCCCGATCTGCCAGGACACCGGCATCGTCACCGTCTTCGTCCGCGTGGGCATGGACGTGCGTTGGGATGGCGCCACCATGAGCCTGGACGACATGATCAACCAAGGCGTGCGCCAGGCTTACAACCTGCCGGAAAACGTCCTGCGTGCCTCGATCCTCGCCGACCCGGCGGGCGCTCGCAAGAATACCAAGGACAACACCCCGGCCGTGATTCACTACTCCATCGTTCCGGGTAACACCGTCGAAGTGGACGTGGCGGCCAAGGGCGGCGGCTCCGAGAACAAGTCGAAAATGGCCATGCTCAACCCGTCCGACTCGATCGTCGACTGGGTTCTGAAGACTGTGCCAACCATGGGCGCCGGCTGGTGCCCACCGGGCATGCTCGGCATCGGTATCGGCGGCACCGCCGAGAAAGCCGCGGTGATGGCCAAGGAAGTGTTGATGGAGTCCATCGACATTCACGAGCTGAAAAAGCGCGGCCCGTCCAACCGTATCGAAGAGATGCGCCTGGAGCTGTTCGAGAAGGTCAACCAACTGGGCATCGGCGCCCAGGGCTTGGGTGGCCTGACCACCGTGCTCGACGTGAAGATCATGGACTACCCGACCCACGCCGCTTCGTTGCCGGTGTGCATGATCCCCAACTGCGCCGCCACCCGTCACGCGCACTTCGTGCTCGACGGCTCCGGCCCGGCCTCGCTGGAAGCGCCACCGCTGGACGCCTACCCGGAAATCGTCTGGGAAGCCGGCCCGTCGGCCCGTCGCGTCAACCTCGATACCCTGACCCCGGAAGACGTGCAGAGCTGGAAGCCGGGCGAAACCGTCCTGCTCAACGGCAAGATGCTTACCGGTCGCGACGCTGCGCACAAGCGCATGGTCGAGATGCTGAACAAAGGTGAAACCCTGCCGGTGGACCTCAAAGGTCGCTTCATCTACTACGTCGGCCCGGTCGATCCGGTGCGCGAAGAAGTGGTGGGCCCTGCCGGCCCGACTACCGCGACGCGGATGGACAAGTTCACCCGTCAGATCCTCGAGCAAACCGGCTTGCTGGGCATGATCGGCAAATCCGAACGCGGCCCGACCGCGATCGAGGCGATCAAGGACCACAAAGCCGTGTACCTGATGGCTGTCGGCGGCGCGGCTTACCTGGTGGCGCAAGCCATCAAGAAATCCCGCGTGGTGGCTTTCGCCGAACTGGGCATGGAAGCGATCTACGAGTTCGACGTGAAAGACATGCCGGTCACTGTTGCGGTGGATAGCAAGGGTGAGTCGGTGCACATCACCGGTCCTGCCATCTGGCAGAAAAAGATCAGTGAAAGCCTGGCAGTAGAAGTGCAGTAAGCGCTTCGCCTGATCCGGCAAAGGCGACAGGGGTGATCCCTCTGTCGCCTTTTTTGTTGCCTACGCAACTGTAGGAGCGAGCTCGCGAAGGACCTGAGAACAACGCGTTCATTCAGGAATAAACGCGTTATCGTTAATGTCCTTCGCGAGCAAGCTCGCTCCTACAAGGGGACATGTTATGGTGCGGCCCCCTGCAATCATTGTGTTATGCCCCGCATGTTCGAGTCTTCCCGCCCCCTGCGCCTGACGCTGTACATCGTTTTTATCCTGGCTGGCGCAGCCCTCGCCGCCGCCCTGGCCATACGCCACGCCGAGCGCCAGGCGCTGGTGGAAGACGCTGCCCGCGCCAATCAGCAATTGGGGTTGTACGCCACGTCCCTGCACACCCTGATCGAACGTTACCGCGCCCTGCCCGCCGTGCTCGCCCTGGACCCGCAATTGCGTTCCGCACTCAAGGGCCCGCTGAGCCCCGAGCAGCAGGATGCGCTGAACCGCAAACTGGAACAGATCAACGGCGCGGCCGAGTCCTCGACCCTGGAACTGCTCGATCACACCGGTCTTGCCATCGCCGCCAGCAATTGGCGCTTGCCCAGCAGTTACGTCGGCCACAACTACGGTTTTCGTCCCTATTTCAGCCAGACCCGCACCCAGGGCACCGGGCGCTTTTATGCGGTGGGGGTGACCAGCGGAATTCCCGGTTACTTCCTGTCCAGTGCGGTCACCGATGACGATGGCCGGTTCCTCGGCGCGATGGTGGTCAAGCTCGAGTTTCCGGAACTGGAGCGCGAATGGAGTCAGGGCAGCGACACGCTGCTGGTCAGTGACGCCCGCGGGATCATTTTCATCGCCAACCAGCCGGGCTGGCGTTATCGCCTGCTGCAACCGCTGAACGACGCCGATCACGCCGAGCTGAAAGCCACCCGCCAATACGACAAGCAACCCCTGACGCTGCTGGACTATCAATCCCTGCACCGTTTCGACGAAGACAGCGATCTGACCCGGGTCGATGGCCCTGACGGCATGGCCGAATACCTGTGGGAATCCCTGCCGCTGGCCGCCGAAGGCTGGACGCTGCACTTGCTGCGCCGCCCGCAAGTGGCCTTCGAAGATGTGCGCAACGCGGCGCTGGCCGCTGCCGGATTATGGCTGACGCTGGTGTTCCTGCTGTTGTTCCTCAACCAGCGCTGGCGCCTGGCAAAAATGCGCCAGCGCAGCCGCGAAGAACTCGAACAGCTGGTACAAGAACGTACCCGTGACCTGCGCACGGCGCAGGACGGTCTGGTGCAATCGGCCAAACTCGCCGCCCTCGGCCAGATGTCTGCCGCGTTGGCGCATGAAATCAACCAGCCGCTGACCGCCCAGCGCATGCAGCTGGCTACGCTGAGGCTGCTGCTCGATCACGGCCGCATCGATGATGCCTACAAGGCACTCAAACCGGTGGATGACATGCTGACGCGCATGGCCGCCCTCACCGGTCATTTGAAAACCTTTGCCCGCAAAAGCCCCAGCGGTTTGCGCGAACGCCTGGACCTGGCGGCGGTGGTGGACCAATCGCTGCAACTGCTCGACCCCCGCCTGCGCGATGAACAGGTGAGCACGGTATTGCACCTGACGCGGCCCGCCTGGGTGCGGGGCGATGCGATCCGCCTGGAACAGGTGCTGATCAATCTGCTGCGCAACGCCCTCGATGCGATGCAGGACAAACCCTGCAAGCGCCTGGAAATCCGCCTGGAGGCGGACGACCGACTGTGGCGCCTGAGCGTGATCGACAACGGCAGTGGCATCGCCGAGGAAAACCTGACGAAGGTGTTCGATCCGTTCTTCACCACCAAACCGGTGGGTGATGGCCTAGGCATCGGCCTGGCGGTATCCTTCGCCATCGCGCACGAATCGGGCGGACGCCTGAGCGCCGCTAATCACGCCAACGGCGCGGTGTTCACCCTCACCCTGCCGATCGATCCAGAGGCCAACGGCGCATGCTGAATTCAGTGATAGTGGTCGACGATGAAAGCAGCATCCGCGACGCGGTCGAGCAATGGCTGAGCCTGTCGGGTTTCGAGGTGCAGCTGTTCAGCCGTGCCGATGAATGCCTGGCGCAGTTGCCGGAACATTTCCCCGGGGTGATCCTCAGCGACGTGCGCATGCCCGGCATGACCGGGCTGGAACTGCTGGCCGAAGTGCAACGCCGCGATGCCGATCTGCCGGTGATCCTGCTGACCGGCCACGGCGATGTGCCGATGGCGGTCGAAGCGATGCGCGATGGCGCCTACGACTTCCTCGAAAAGCCCTTCAGCCCCGAAACCCTGCTGGGCAGCCTGCGTCGCGCGCTGGACAAGCGCTGGCTGGTCCTGGAAAACCGGGCCCTGCACGAGCAGGCGGACAATCGCGCCAAACTCGATAACACGCTGCTGGGCGTGTCCCGTGGCTTGCAGACCTTGCGCCGGCAAGTGCTGGACCTGGCGGCGCTGCCGGTCAACGTGGTGATCCGCGGTGAAACCGGCAGCGGCAAGGAGCTGGTTGCCCGTTGCCTGCATGATTTCGGGCCACGCGCAGCCAAGCCGTTCGTGGCCTTGAACTGCGCGGCGATCCCCGAGCAGTTGTTCGAGGCCGAGCTGTTCGGTCACGAGAGCGGTGCGTTTACCGGCGCTCAGGGCAAGCGCATCGGCAAGCTCGAATACGCCGATGGCGGCACGCTGTTTCTCGATGAAATTGAAAGCATGCCCCTGGCCCAGCAGGTGAAACTGCTGCGGGTGTTGCAGGAGCAGAAGCTCGAGCGGTTGGGTTCCAATCAGAGTATCCGCGTGGATTTGCGGATCATCGCCGCGACCAAGCCCGACTTGCTGGACGAAGCGCGGGCCGGACGCTTTCGCGAGGATCTGGCCTACCGCTTGAACGTGGCCGAGTTGCGCCTGCCACCGTTGCGCGATCGTCGCGAAGACATTCCGCTGTTGTTCGAGTCCTTTGCGCAAAAGGCCGCCGAGCGTCTGGGGCGCACCTTCCCACCCTTGACCGGGCCGCAGTTGAGCCATCTGCTGAGCCACGACTGGCCGGGCAATGTGCGTGAACTGGCGAACGTCGCCGAGCGTCAGGTGCTGGGACTGGACGAACCGGAACCACCGGCCGTCGATCCCGGGCAGTCGCTGGCGGCGCAGCAGGAAGCGTTTGAAGCGCATTGCCTGCGCGGGGCATTGACCCGGCACAAAGGCGATGTGAAAGCGGTGCTCGAAGAACTGCAACTGCCGCGCCGCACCTTCAATGAAAAGATGCAACGGCATGGGCTGACGCGCGAGATGTTTTTGCAAGACAGCTGAGGCTTGCAGCGCCCGCACCGGCCTCATCGCGGGCAAGCCCGCTCCCACAGGTTTTATGAGCACCACGATCCACTGTAGGAGCTGGCTTGCCCGCGAAGAGGCCGGTACAGGCAGCGCAAATCCAAGATCCCAATAGGCGATTTTCCGCTTGCGCGCCTCTTCCGATGAGCGGAAATCCGCTCATCAAATCCCGCAACCCCCTCTAAACCGGCCCTCTCCCGATTGGCACAGCTCCTGCTATAGCCCCTGCAGGCTGCGCTTGACCGCGCTCCACAAAAACAATTAAACGAAGGATCCTTCAATGGATAACTCCAACACCCTGCCCGCAGGGTCGGCTGCCATTCCGGCCAAAGCAAGAACCACCTCCAGCCGCATCAAGTCGATCTTCAGCGGCTCTGTCGGCAACATGGTCGAGTGGTATGACTGGTACGTCTACGCTGCCTTCTCCCTGTACTTCGCCAAGGCCTTTTTCCCCAAGGGCGACACCACTGCCCAACTGCTGAACACTGCTGCGATCTTCGCCGTGGGCTTCCTGATGCGTCCGATCGGCGGCTGGCTGATGGGCCTGTACGCCGACAAAGTCGGGCGTAAAGCCGCATTGATGGCCTCGGTGTACCTGATGTGCTTCGGCTCGCTGCTGATCGCCCTGAGCCCTGGTTATGAAACCATCGGCATCGGCGCGCCGATCCTGCTGGTGTTTGCCCGTCTGCTGCAGGGCCTGTCGGTCGGTGGCGAATACGGCACCTCGGCGACTTACCTCAGCGAAATGGCGACCAGGGAGCGTCGTGGCTTCTTCTCCAGCTTCCAGTACGTGACCCTGATCTCCGGCCAGCTCATAGCACTGGGCGTGTTGATCGTCCTGCAAAATGTCCTGACCACCGAAGAGCTGTACGCCTGGGGCTGGCGGATCCCGTTCGCCATCGGCGCGCTGTGTGCCGTGGTCGCGCTCTACCTGCGTCGCGGCATGGAAGAAACCGAGTCGTTCACCAAGAAAGAAAAGGCCAAGGAAAGCGCCATGCGCACCTTGATGCGCCACCCGAAGGAACTGATGACCGTGGTCGGCCTGACCATGGGCGGCACCCTGGCGTTCTACACCTACACCACCTACATGCAGAAATACCTGGTGAACACCGTCGGCATGAGCATCTCCGACTCCACCACCATCTCGGCCGCCACGCTGTTTCTGTTCATGTGCCTGCAACCGCTCGTTGGCGGGCTGTCGGATAAAATCGGTCGTCGGCCAATCCTGATTGCCTTCGGCGTCCTGGGGACGCTGTTCACCGTGCCGATCCTCACCACCCTGCACACCATCACCACCTGGTGGGGCGCGTTCTTCCTGATCATGGCGGCGCTGATCATCGTCAGCGGCTATACCTCGATCAACGCGGTGGTCAAAGCTGAACTGTTCCCGACCGAGATCCGTGCGCTGGGCGTTGGCCTGCCGTACGCACTGACCGTGTCGATCTTCGGCGGTACCGCAGAATACATCGCGCTGTGGTTCAAGAGCATTGGCATGGAAACCGGTTACTACTGGTATGTCACTGCGTGCATTGCCGTGTCGTTGCTGGTGTATGTCACCATGAAAGACACCCGCAAGCATTCGCGGATCGAGACGGACTGATCCTTATATCGAGGGTGGCCGTTCTGGCCCCTTCGTGAGCAGGCTCGCTCCCACAGGGTCTGTGTGTACGCAGATCCATTGTGGGTGCACGGTTCACAGCCCGGCTTCGGCCGGGTTTTTTCATGTCTGGAGGAAAACAAAACCTCAGCATCAGCGCATTCCCCTGCAGGAGCTGGCTTGCCAGCGAAGAGGTCCTTGAGAACGCCACAAGATTCAAGGCCGCTTTCGCTGGCAAGCCAGCGCCTACAAGGGATCGAGTCGACTGGAAATAACGCGCTCGTCCTTGCACTATGGCCCGGTCCGCGAATCAGCCCCAAGGAAACCTCTCCATGCCCGACGACATCCACTTCTACGAACCCGCCAATGGCCACGGCCTGCCCCACGACCCGTTCAATGCGATCGTCGGCCCGCGTCCCATCGGCTGGATTTCTTCACAGGATGCCAATGGCCGCTTGAACCTGGCCCCCTACAGCTTCTTCAACGCCTTCAATTACATTCCGCCGATCATTGGTTTTTCCAGTGTCGGGCGCAAAGACAGCCTGAACAATATCGAACAGACCGGCGAATTCGCCTGGAACCTGGCGACCCGACCACTGGCCGAGCAAGTGAACCAGAGCAGCGCCATGGTCGCGCCTGAGGTCAATGAATTCGAGTTGTCCGGACTGACACCGGCCGCCTCGAAAATCATTCAGGTGCCACGGGTGGCGGAAAGTCCGGTGTCGTTCGAGTGCAAGGTCACCCAGATCATTCAGTTGCAGCGGGCCGACGGAAACGTGGTGCCCAGCTGGCTGATCCTTGGCGAAGTAGTCGCCGTGCATATCGCCAAATGGTTGCTCAAGGACGGGGTGTACGACACCGCCGCGGCAGAACCGATTCTGCGCGGGGGCGGGCCAGCGGATTATTTCCAGCTGGGGCCTGAGGCATTGTTCAAGATGTTCCGCCCGGGGGCGGTCAAGTAATCACCAGATCAGCTCGCCGTCTTCGCCGACACCCTTGAGGCGGGTCAATTCCAGGGCGGCCGCTTCGTCCGCCTCTCTGGCGGTCTTGAACGTCTGGTCTTCCAGCAGTTTGTTGAAGCGCGGGGCGCCCGAGCCACCGATGGCTTTGGTGGCAATGGCCGCGTAGTAACCGCCCTCGCGGGGCACTACGGCCGATACGGCTTCGAAGGTTTCAAAGGCTTTGCGTGCCATGTCGCGGATCCTGGCTAATGGAGAATGGCGCCATTAAACCTTCAACCGGCCAGTTTGTGTACCGGTGCTTGTGCGTGACCCAAGGCCTGGCCCTGCGATACGTCGCTGAAGGTATGGAAATCCAGGCGGTTGACCACCAACTCCTGCACCAGCTCGGCGAAGATCGCCATGGCCGGGCTGTTGAAATAGGCGGTCATGGCCTGTTGGCTGATCCAGAAACCGGACACCAGCCACAATTCCGGATCGCATTGCGAATGTTGCAAGGCAAAGCTCAAGCAACCCGGTGCGCTGCGCGAGGGCTCGATCAAGGCGCTCAGGCGTACACCGAGTTCTGCCGAACGCCCGGCGCCGGCGCGGACAAAGGCCATATGACTGACGGGGATCTGCGTAGACATGTTCAACCCTCCCAGGTAGTCGACCGCAGCCGAGGGACGGGCTGCGACAGGATCAAAGGTTAAGTGCGCCGGGGCCATTGCGGTTAGTCGATTCCTGCCGCCCTGTTGCACAATCCTGCGAGGCTTCAACAAAAACCTGTAACAACCTGTAAATGCGTTCACACCCCTGTAATACGGGATTCAAGCAAGATTCCCTGGGGTTGCCCTGAGGTTGCCTTGTTTTAGAGCCACCGCTAATTCACCCAGTGCAGAATCAGGCAAGCTTGAGGCAGGATGTGTCTACCGCTTCGTCTTGCACAAACTTAAGCTCGGCTCATTACCCACGTCCCACCGAGGATGCCTTGCATGTCGTCGCTCGATCACTTTCAAGCCCCGCTGGACGCCGATATGGAGAAACAGCGCGCGGAACTGGCCGCCATCATCCGCAGCAACACGCAGGAAGATGGCAATTATGCCACTGCCATCGATTCGCTGTTCATGGCCAAACACAGCAAGTCCCATGACTTTGCCCCGGTGCTGGCGCAACCGGCCCTGTGCATCATGGCGCAGGGTCGCAAAGAGGTCAGGCTGGCCGACGAATACTTCAATTACGATCCGCTGAATTACCTGGTGGTCTCGGTTTCGATGCCACTGAGCGGGCGGGTGGTGAATGTCACGTCTGAAGAACCGATCCTCGCGGTGCGACTGGACATTGATCCGGCACAAATCACCGCGCTGATCGCCGACGCCGGCCCCCTCGGCGTCCCTACCCGTCCGACGGGGCGTGGTTTGTACGTCGAACGGCTGGACGCTGCGATGCTCGACGCCGTACTGCGCCTGGCTCGCCTGCTGGATACCCCAAAAGACATCGCCATGCTCGCGCCGCTGATTCGACGGGAGATTCTCTATCGATTGTTGCGCAGCCACCAGGGCCATCGGCTGTATGAAATCGCCATCGCCAACAGCCAGAGCCATCGCATCAGCCAGGCCATCAAATGGCTCAACGGCAATTATGAGCAACCGTTGCGCATCGATGATCTGGCCAAGGAAGTGAACCTGAGCGTATCGACGCTGCATCATCGGTTCAAGGCCATGACGGCGATGAGTCCGTTGCAGTATCAGAAGCAGTTGCGCTTGCAGGAAGCGCGGCGGTTGATGCTGGCCGAAGGGCTGGAAGCGTCGGCGGCGGGGTATCGGGTGGGGTATGAAAGCCCGTCGCAATTCAGCCGGGAGTACAGCCGGTTGTTCGGGGCGCCGCCGTTGCGGGATTTGGCGCGGTTGCGGTTGATGGTTTGAGCCTGCATTTGGGGTGTGGCTGATGGCCCTTCGCTGGCAAGCCAGCTCCTACATGGGGGCTCCGGGCTCACCACAAATCCCCTGTAGGAGCTGGCTTG